>CAIPNE010000846.1 GCA_903866355.1 uncultured Gammaproteobacteria bacterium | reverse complement strand
GCCCCGGACAGCCTGTGGTGTTATGGCCAGACAACGAGCGGGAACCAAGCGATGCGAAAAGACACGACTTCCCCTAAACGGGCCGTTTATAGTTCCCCTCCGCAACGCTTGCGAAACTGGGCTGGAGGCTGAAAATGAAAAGGCTTGAGGAAACGCAAGAGGTTTTTGGCGCGCGCGCGCCGCGCACCGGGTGGCGGCGGATAGGGGAATTCCCCCTACGGGGCAGGTTGTTCATCAGTCTGCTGGTACTGAGTGCCACGGCTGGGCTGGGATTCACTTTTGCGCGCGCGCCGGTGTATCGCAGTGTGGCTACCCTGCTGGTAGAGCCGGCGCGCAATCGCGCGGACTCCTTACGCTCGCAGGACGGTCAGGTGAACATTCTCAGCGCGCCCCCGGACAACCAACAGGTGCTGGCGACTGAACGACAGCGCTTTTTGAGCCCCGCGGTCGTGGCGCAGGTGGCCCAGCAATTCACCGAGGAATTACGCACGCTTGGCGCCGAATTGAACCCGGAGGCTGGGTTGCAGGCCCTGCTTAACATCGAATATGACGCCGCCACTAACCTGATCCAGCTGGCGCTGGAGGGGGCAAATCCGGCGCTGCCACAGCGCATATTGGTCGCTTGGTTAGCCGCCTATGAGACGACGCGTGTGGCCGCGAACACCACGACGCGCAGCACCAAAGGGGATGGGCTGCAGCTTGAGCTACAGCAACTCGAGGCGCGCATTGCAACCCAGCGCAGCGCGCTCGACGCCTACCGGGAGCGCTACGGAATAGTCTCGAGCGACCGCACTGAGAACCGCGAAACGGCGAAATTACGTGGCCTGAATGACTCGCTCAGCAAGGCTGAGGAAGAAGAATTAAAAGCGATCGCCTATCTGACAGCCGTCACGCGGGCGATTGAACTAGGCGAGCCGGTGACCCAAGACCGCGACCGCGCGGCCCTAGATCGTTTGACCGAGCGTATCGCCTTGCTGCGCGATCAGGTGCGCGCCAACGCGGATCGCTACACCGATAAATTTGCCCAAATCGCGCCGGAAATTGTGGATGCGAAAAAGGCGCTGGCGCAGGCTGAACGCGACTTCGCCACCCAACAGGAAACGGCGACTCGGGAAGTGCGTAGTCAGGCTGAAACACAGTTAGCCAGCGTGCGTAGCCATAAAGCTTCGTTGCTCGCGGAACAAGCGGCGCTGCGGGGCGCGCTGACCAGCTTTGCGCAACACTTCGAGGCGTTCAGCTTGCAGCAAGAGCAACTACTGGATCTCGAGGCACAGGCTAAACCGCTGCGCGAACGGCTCGTTCAAACCGAAGTGGCCGGTGCTGAATTGCTACCCACCGTTAGTGTCTTGTCGCCCCCTGACCTGCCGTTGCTGCCGAGTCGGCCGGATTATGGGCGAGATGCCGCGATCAGTGTCGGAGGTGCCTTTGCCTTCGCCCTGCTAGGGGTGTGGCTGATGGAGTTTCTGAGTCGAAAGCCGCCAGCCGAACCCAGTGCGAACGACGCGCCGTCGGTGGTCTATGCGGCGAATCCCCCGGGGTTGTGGCCCGTGCTGTCGCCGCCAGCGTCGGATGCCTACGCACACGCAGCGGTCGCGCCGTTGGCGTTGCCAGCCGCCACGGCACCGCTGCCGCGCGAACTGCTGCCGGCAGAAGTCAGGGCGTTGCTGGCAACCGCTGACGACCCTACCAAGCTGATGATCGCCATGCTGATGAGTGGCGTGAGCGGGGTGGAGTTAGGCCAGTTTAAGTGGGCTGATGCGGGTGCGGATGGCCTGCTGCAAGTGGGTATGCCGCCACGCGGCGTGCGTTTAAATGCGGGTTATGCGGCACTCTTGACCCGCCTTGCGCAGGAGGACGCCGCCTTGGGTGGGGTGGTGCCGCAGGGTTTGGCCCGCGCGCGTGACGCCGCCGAACTCTCGGCTGTGTTGCTGTATGTCGCCCACGACGCCGGGCTTGCGCACCCGGAAGAAATCACCTTGGACGCTCTTCGACATACCTATTTTGCTTTTCTGGTCCGCCAAGGCTTAAAACTCGGTGAGTTGCCGCGACTGGGTGGGCCGCTGGCCCCCAGCGTGCTCGCCGGCTATGCGCGCTTCTCACCACCTGGCGTGGCACTCGCCTTAGAGGACGTGCCGATCGACTATCCGGGGTTGACAGCGATCAGTTGAAAGGGCGCCCTCGCCCCGGCCGTGCTGACGGCAGGACCTCGTCACGTAGGGGCGTGTACCGGCCGCGACGCTCCTGCGCCGCTACCGGTGTTTATGCGCCCGGCAAGCGCTTAGTCCAATACCTGAGGATTGCCCTGCACGCCGCCATCGACGGGCAGCACCGTGCCGGTCGTAAAGCTAGACGCGGCACTGGCCAGATACAGCGCTGCGCCCACAATTTCGTGGGGCTGCCCACCACGACCCAGGGGGATGCGGGTTTTGGCGCTGCGCTCGAAGGCGGCCAAGTCCCAGGCCTTCGAAATATCGGTCAAAAAAGGGCCTGGCATGATGCAGTTCACCCGTACTTTAGGGCCATAGGCATAAGCCAAGGAGCGCGTCAGCGCGTTCAGCCCCGCCTTGGCCGCGCCGTAGGGCTCGGATTTGGGACTGGGGGTTACGGCGGCAGTGCTCGACACATTGATGATAGAACCGCCATCACCGGCCGCCATATGCTTGCCCAGTAGCGCGGCTAAGCGAAACGGGCCTTTGAGATTGATGGCCAAGACTTTGTCGAAAAGTTCTTCGGTGACTTCATCTAGCGCCGGGTATAACGGGGACAGCCCCGCATTGTTAACCAGAATGTCGACCTTGCCGAAGGTCTTCAGGGACACCTCCACTAAGGCATCCAAATCGGCCCAGCGCCCCACATGACAGGCGTGGGCGAGCGCGCGGCGGCCGCGTGCCTCTACTTCTTTGGCCACCTCGATGCAGGCCTCAAGTTTGCGACTGGCGATGATGACATCCGCGCCATAGTCAGCAAAAGCGAGCGCCATTTGGCGACCCAGACCACGGCTACCACCGGTAATGAGGGCGACCTTGCCGGTGAGATCAAATAGATTATTGGACATATTGTTTCCTCAAAAAAAACGCAGGGTCTAAGTTTGCGATGCCACGCCGCGATGATCCGTCGCCAACCACACATAGAACGCAGGCACGACGAACAGCGTAAACAGCGTGCCAATACCCAGCCCCGCCGCGATGGTCAGCCCAATATGCGAGCGGCTCATCGCACCTGGGCCGATGGCCGCGAGCAGCGGCAGCATGGCCATCATCATCGTCACAGTGGTCATGAGGATGGGCCGTAAACGGGTGGCGGCACCGGCGATGGCGGCGTCAATTTTGGTGAGATGCTGCGTGCGCTGCAGATGGTTAGCAAACTCGACGATCAAAATGCCATTTTTCGTGACTAATCCGATGAGCGTAATCAGGCCCACTTGGGTGTAGATGTTGATAGTCGCGTAGCCTAAGTTGATGAACGCTAGCGCCCCCGATATCGACATCGGCACCGACATCAGGATGATCAGCGG
>CAIPNE010000845.1 GCA_903866355.1 uncultured Gammaproteobacteria bacterium | reverse complement strand
CGGCTTGCGCCGGCCCTTCGGGTGAAACTGGTAGGAGGTGCGAGATTCGAACTCGCGACCAACGGATTAAAAGTCCGAGCAATACAGCATTCCTTTGTGTTGACCTACATTCGTTTTTACTAAATTACCATTACTTTTCAATACTTTATTGAAATTGGGTCATATGTATGAATTTCTCGCCATTCCCGTTTGTTGCTATAATTTGCCTACACAGTGCCTACACGGAGCCGCGGCAATGGAAACGGCAAACTTTACTGCGGGGCGAATAGCGGCATACAAGTTCCAGCCGAGCGTCACGGGAAAATCAAATCAAACTGTCTACTGGGACGCCAAAACGCCAGGCTTGGGCTTGCGTGTGACTGCCGCCGGGGCCAAGGCATACATCTTTGAGTCGCGCCTGCACGGCAAGACTCTGCGCCTGACAATTGGCGATGTGCGAACTTGGTCAGTTGGCAAAGCCCAAGATGAAGCCACGAGACTCAAAGCCTTGACAGACCAGGGTATTGACCCGCGCCAGTTAAAAGCTGATCGGGCGGCGGCGGACGAAGCCCAGCGCATGGAAGCCAAACGTCTCGTTGTAACTGTGGCAGACGCATGGAACGCCTACATCGAAGCTCGCCGTCATAAATGGAGCGCTCGCCACATTGCCGACCATCAAAACCTTGCGCGGGGGGCAGGTGAGAAGATCGGCGATAGTGATCGCGTTTACGAAGCCGGTGCATTATCGCCTTTGATGCCCCTGAAACTGTCCGAGATTGATGCGGCGCAGGTAAGGGCGTGGCTACGTGATGAAGTTACCCGCCGCCCGACTCAAGCAGCATTAGCGTTTCGTCTGTTACGCGCATTCCTGAACTGGTGCACTGATACTCCTGACTACCGCGGTATTGCGGGCGAAAATGCCTGTCAAACACGCATTGCCAAGGACACGCTACCAAAAAAGAAAGCCAAAACAGACTGCTTACAACGGGATCAGTTGCCCGATTGGTTCAAGCATGTTCGCAACATTGGGAATCCTGTAATCAGCGCATACCTGCAAACACTGATTTTGATAGGTTCGCGTCGGGAAGAATTGGCGCACCTGAAATGGGCGGATGTAGATTTCAAGTGGAACACGATCACAATCCACGACAAGGTTGAGGGCATGCGCGCCATTCCGTTGACGCCCTATGTATCGACTTTGCTTTCAGGACTGCCGCGCCGCAATGAGTGGGTATTTTCCAGCTCTGGTGCTGAATCTGGTCGCCTGCAAGAGCCAACCATTCAGCACAAAAAAGCCTGCGCTGTCGCGGGGATTGAGGCACTTACTCTGCACGGACTACGCCGCTCTTTCAGCACCCTGTCGGAGTGGGTAGAGTGCCCTGTTGGTGTTGTAGCGCAAATCATGGGCCACAAACCGTCCGCAACAGCCGAAAGACATTACAAGCAGAGACCGCTCGACCTGCTGCGCGTGTGGCACACCAAAATTGAAGCATGGATATTGTCTCAAGCCGGTATCCAATTCAAACATGAACAGCCGTGCTTGCGAGTGGTGAGCGTGGCTTGACAACGAAAGCGCCAGACCAAGCCGACGGGGCCGTATAGCGGTACTACCTGTCTGGCACCCCCACTTATTGAAGGCTCAGGGAACCTAAGGCATGAAGCAAACCCCACGACCGATCCCCAAGCTTGGGCTGTATCTATACACCCAAGCAGTTCAAGAAATTTCTGAAATTGAGGGGCTAACTCCAGGGGAAAGCTCAGACCTTTGGCTTGAGATGGCTCGTGCAATACGCCAAAAGCAGTTGGTAACCAGAAGACCTATAAATGGAACACCAAAATCCAAGGGAAGCGGAGTTGATCCCACTCCATACGTATTGCCCATTGACATCAACACTTGGCTTGCAGAACAGGGCTACTCCTACGAATGGGATCCGAAGCCGACTCCCCAGATTGAAGCTCCCATCTCCATTCCGGGAGTGCCCCGCAAGCGAATACTCGCCATTACTTGGCCTCTGCGCCAACCCTTCAACCAGAAAAGCTTAGATCGCGCATTATCCGATACGCCAAAGTGGCTGTTACCAGCGCGTATGGCGAAAGGAGCGCCGGGCAAAGGTTCTTCCCTCTGGAATCTGTCCCTTATCGCGGTTTCTTTGTTGGGCAAGAAACATGCAAACGCTAAAGCGCTGACGTCGATGATCACCAAATATTTCCCTGAATGGCTGCCCGAATGGGAATGCGCACGGGAACTAAATGAAATCGGCAATACCGGCACTTTTAGTGGCAAAACTGCCGGTATTAGAGGTCGTACAAGAGTGTAGCGAATACCGGCGGTATTACCCTTGAAAGTGCCGGTATTTATAACTTAGTCATCAACGCGCCACAACACGCAATCCCGCGTCGGCGCACTTCTCCCCAAGGAGGAATTGATGATTACAGAAAATTTCCCGGAACTGGCGGCAGTAGCAAAAGGGCGCGACCACATCGAAACCGATGAATACGGCAAGGTCACAAATCACGCGCCACAAACCATCCGCAAAAATTATTGCCTCACCGGCGCGTGCTTTGGCGTACGCCCGATAAAAGTTGGCGGTAAGCTGCTCTGGCCAGTGGTTGCGATCGCCGCCCTGCTTTCGGGGAGGGCAAAATGAAACCCTCCCCGGTAACTACGCCACCCATTGCAAGCCTCGACCTGAATTCCCTGCGCCTGCCTACCAACTACGGCGCAACTCTGGGAGTCAAGAAGTTGCTGACCAACGTACCTGTCAGCAAGCCGAAAAAGCCACAGTTTTTCCGCACTCACGCAGCTGTGGACATGACCTTCAGCGCCATATTCCTCGAACAGAAGGAGGCCCGAGAGAGCTACTTGGTGCTGCCCAATATCGCACAGGAGATCAGCGCACTAGTCCGCCCGGTGATGCTGCACGCAGCCATTGATCGCCAGAACAACGTCTTCCTGATACCGGTGCCGCTGCCAGGCGAGGATGGCACCCGTCACCCGTGGCATGAGTCGCTGGCGCAGGCCGTGGAGCACGCAAAACTGAAATGGATCCGCATCACGTCCAACATTCCTGCAGGCGGATACGACGTGTATGAAGCCGAAGGCGCGCTCCCCGAGCCGGAATGGCCGTCGCACGGCATCGATGCGCTGATCGAGGTTGCCTTCCGCGGCAAGATCATCACGAACCTCGACCACCCTGTTGTGCAGTCGCTGCTGGGGAGGGTCTGATGGATGCGCTCAATTTTCCAGACGGCATTTACCTCGTTGACTTCGAATTTCACCCCGCTCGTGGCCGCGAGGGCAACCCGCCTGTGCCGGTGTGCATGGTGATGCGGGAATGGCCCTCCGGCCGCACCAGCCGCTACTGGCAGGACGATCTGAAGGTGATGGTTACCGCACCATTCCCTACTGGCGATAAGGCGCTGTTTGTCGCCTATTACGCCTCCGCCGAGCTGGATTGCTTCAGTGTGTTGGGCTGGACGCTACCAGCCTATGTGCTGGATCTCTTTGCCGAGTTCCGCTGCCAGACCAACGGGCTGCGCCCCGCTCACGGCAGCGGGCTACTCGGCGCGCTGATGCACTTTGGCTTGCCCACCATTGGTGGCGAGCAGAAGGATGCCATGCGGGATCTGGTTCTGACCGGCGGCCCGTGGAGCCCAGCGGAGCAATTAGCCATCCTCGACTACTGCGAATCGGACGTGGTGGCGCTGGCCGAACTGCTCTCGGCGATGCAGGGTCAGATCGACTGGCCACGTGCACTTCTTCGCGGCCGCTATATGAAGGCCGTCTCGCGCATCCAGATGAACGGCGTGCCCCTGGACGAAGAGGCCTTGGCACGGCTGGGCGGGCAGTGGAGTTCCATACAAGACCAGCTGATCGCCGAACTCGATCGCGACTACAAGGTGTACGACGGCCGCACCTTCAAGACCAGTCGCTGGGAGGAATACTTGGTCGCCAACGACATTCCCTGGCCGCGACTGGAAAGCGGCCGGCTCGATCTGTGCGATGTCACCTTCCGCGAAATGGCGCGCACGCACCTGCAGGTGGCGCCGATCCGCGAGCTGCGCTCGGCGCTCTCGGAGATGCGTCTGACCAGCCTGCAGGTGGGGGACGATGGGCGCAACCGTTGCCTGCTGTCGCCGTTTCGCTCGCGCACCGGCCGCAATCAGCCTTCGAACTCCAGATTCATCTTCGGCCCTTCGGTGTGGTTGCGCGGGCTGATACGGCCGCGGCCGGGCTGGGGGCTTGCTTACGTAGACTGGAGCCAGCAGGAGTTTGGGATTGCAGCCGCGTTGTCCGGCGACCCGGCGATGAAGGAAGCGTATTGCAGCGGCGACCCCTACCTCGCTTTCGCCATACAGGCCGGGGCGGTGCCAGCGACGGCCACCAAGAAGACTCACGAAGCGGAGCGTGAGCAGTTTAAGGCCTGCGTGCTGGCGGTGCAGTACGGCATGGGCGAGGCGAGCCTTGCGGAACGCATCAACCAACCGGTGGCGCGGGCGCGTCAACTCCTTGCGCTGCACCGACAAACCTACCGCCAGTTCTGGAAATGGTCGGACAGCGCGGTCGATGAGGCCGTACTTGGCGGTCGGCTCTGGGCTGGATTCGGCTGGCAGATCCATACCCGCGGCG
>CAIPNE010000844.1 GCA_903866355.1 uncultured Gammaproteobacteria bacterium | reverse complement strand
CTTGGTTCGCGGTGCCGGCACGGGTCAGCCAGCCGCATCGGGTCGTTTTTGGACATTGGTCAACGCTGCGTCTGAGCGCTGAAGAAGAACAGCGTTATAACGTCGTGCCCTTGGATACCGGGGCCGTGTGGGGCGGCGCATTAAGCGCTTGGTGCGTCGAGTCCGGCGCGCGATTTCAGGTGCGCGGCACGACGGCTGCAGCGCCCTAGGTCAGGTTTCGCGCCGGATCGCTGAGGCCAGCGGCCCGCTCCAGCACCACAAAATTGCAGGCATGCTCGTTGGACTCATCAGCCGGCTGAGCTTCACGACTCACTTCCAGCCAGTCGTTGCGATCAAAGCTGGGGAAGCAAACGTCTCCCACCGCCGTGGTGTCGACCTCCGTCACAAACAAACGCTGCGCGATGGGCAGCGCTGCGGCGTACACACTAGCGCCACCGACAACCATCATTTCTTCCGTCGCGCAGCACACCGCCAGTGCGGCCTCAAACGTCGCGACCACCACGCAGCCGCGTGCTTGGAAACCCGGCGTGCGGCTCAACACGATATTGAGCCGCCCCGGCAACGCCCGTCCGATCGACTCATGCGTGCGGCGTCCCATCACCACCGGATGACCCAAGGTGATGGTTCGAAAGCGGCGTAAATCGGCCGCCAAACGCCAAGGCAAGCCACCGTCCCGGCCAATCACCCCTTGCCGATCCAGTGCCACCACGATATTCACGCGCATCTCGAAAGCCCCGGTTACACCGCAATGGGCGCCGCAATACCCGGCCAAGGTTCATAGCCGATGAGATCGAAATCTGCGTAGCAGAAGTCGTCGATGGACTGCACCGCCGGATTGAGTCGCAGTTGAGGCAACGTGCGTGGCGCGCGCGCCAGTTGGATCTTGGCTTGCTCAAGATGATTCTGATACAGGTGGGCATCGCCCAGCGTGTGCACAAAATCTCCGGGCTGCAGGCCACAAACTTGCGCGATCATGAGGGTTAACAGCGCATAGGAGGCAATATTGAAGGGCACGCCCAAGAAGATGTCGGCGCTGCGTTGATACAGCTGACAAGACAGCCGACCTTGCGCCACGTAGAACTGACACATCACATGACAGGGAGCCAGCGCCATCGCCGGCAATTCAGCGACGTTCCAAGCGCTTAAGAGGTGACGACGAGAATCCGGATCGCGCTTAATCCCAGCGATCAGGCTGCTGACTTGGTCAATCAACTGGCCGTCGGCAGCCCGCCAGTGGCGCCATTGCACCCCGTAAACCGGTCCAAGCTCGCCCTCGGCGTCAGCCCATTCATCCCAAATTGTCACGCCATTCTCACGCAGATAGCGCACGTTCGATTCGCCACGCAGAAACCACAGCAGCTCGTAGATAATGGACTTTAGGTGCACCTTCTTAGTCGTCAATAAAGGGAAACCTGCTGCCAAATCAAAGCGCAGCTGGTGACCAAACACACTGAGCGTCCCGGTGCCTGTGCGATCGTTCTTAGCCACGCCTTGCGCCAGCACTTGACGCATGAGATCCAGATATTGCTTCACCGCGCCGCCCCCGGTTCACGCCGGCCAGGTGCCCAGCACAGCAGGCCTACGCCTAGCAGAAACATCGGCAGGCAGAGCACTTGTCCTAGGGTCAGCCAACCGCCCAACAAATAGCCCAAATGTGCATCCGGCTCGCGGACAAATTCCACCGCGAAACGGCACACCGCGTAGGCCAGCAGAAAGACGCCCGTGACCGCACCAACCCGCGGCGAGCGTCGTCGAAACCACGCCAGCAGGCCGTAGAGCAGCAGTCCTTCGAGTAGGGCTTGATACAGCTGGGAGGGATGTCGTGGTACGCCACCGGCCAGCGGCGCGGTAAATAGCACGCCCCAAGGCAATTGCGTGGGCGCCCCCCACAGTTCTTGATTGACGAAATTAGCGAGCCGTCCCAAGCCCAGCCCGATAGGTACCACCGGCAGAAAAAAATCGGTGGTTGCGAGAAAGCTGCGATGGTCCGCACGGGTAAACCACCACAGCCCCGCGGCACCACCCAGCAGCCCCCCGTGGAATGACATCCCGCCGCGCCAAACCGCTAAAAGTTCCCATGGATTGGCCAGATATTCACCGAAATTATAAAACAGCACATAGCCTAGCCGCCCGCCCAACACCCCGCCGATGGCGGCGTAAAAAATGAGATCAGCCAGCGCATTGGGGGACCACGCATCGGCCCCAGAGGCCTGGGCGCGCCTAGCCAGCAACCACCAGCAACACCCAATACCGGTGAGGTAGGCCAGTCCATACCAATGGATGGCGATGGGCCCTAACTGGAGGGCGATGGGGTCGATGGATGGAAATAGCAGCATGGCGCGGGAGTCTACCATGGGGCCGGGCACGTGCTATTTGCTGGCACGGCCGGATTCGCTGCCAACCGCCGCAAGTCCTTTCGGGCCCGGCGTTCGCGGCTCGTCAAAGCGCCCCGCGTGTCGGCCCCGCTCGACCCCGCAGATTTTCTGCGCGCGCCGCGAGATCCGTCGCCGCGGGTAGAGAATCCCAAGCAACCGGCTAGCGCTGTGTTCGCACCGCATTGGAAGCAGGCGTTCAGCCCGGTCTTCACCCGAGGCTTGGCACTCCCGGTGGTTGTTCGCGTGGCTGGCCGGCATCGGTTTCTTGCCCGCCACCGCCACCCGCGACAGATACGTTTCACCGCAGCAGCCCGCAAGCGCAGCGGATTTTTGTGTAGGCCTGTCGCTTAACACGCCGTGACTCAGGCCTCGGCGCGCGCACGACACCTGCGGGCGACGAGTCGGCGGTGTCTATCAACCGTGAGCATCACCGGCGCAACACCTTCAGCGTTGAGGATGGCGTTTTTTGGCATGCACACGGGGCTTTGTGGGTCGGCCCCGGGATCGGCGCAGGAGCCGATGAGGTATCCCGTATTTAGAAGTGGCATATGCACGTCGGCCTGCGTTATCTTTTTGACTGACGGACGCCGCAGGCGTGGCCCGCGAGCAAGGCCAATCATCGCTTTGGGAGAATTTCTCATGCACGAACCCATGACCCCCGACCTCGCCCCTGCCGCCCCGGTCACACCTTGGATGTATGGCCTGCGGGCCTATCAGCGCGACCAGCCACGCTTCTTTCAACATTTGATCGAACGCTACGGTGATGTGGTCCATTGGCGCGCGCTGCTAGACATCTACGTCATCAACCATCCCGAAGACGTTAAACGCATCCTGAGCGCACCCTCTGCGCGGTTTTCCAAAGACACCATCGACTACCGCATTCTCGCCCAATCCTTGGGCCGCGGATTGGTCACGAACGACGGCGCGCCGTGGGCACAGCAGCGCAAGCTCATGCAGCCGATGTTTCATAACCGCGCCATTCATCCCTTCGATGAGCCCATCAACCGGCTCACCAATGCGCTGGCCGAGCGCTGGTCCACGCTGCCGGCGGGCCAAGTGGTGATGGTTGAGCGCGAAATGGGCAAGTTGGCCTTCGAAATCGTGGGTACCACGCTGTTCGGCACGGACATCGAGCAGCACGCGGCGGAAATCTCCGAAGTGCTCGAAGTGATCAACGTGCCCACCCACGAACTGCGCTCGCTACTCTTGGTGCTCGCGCCGTGGCTACCTACGCGCCACCGCCGCCAGTTGCGGCTGGCGATCGCGAGGCTCGATCGGGTGGTTTTTGGACTCATCAACGGGCGCCGCGCCAGCGGTGCGCAACGCGAGGACATTCTCGATCGCCTCCTAGCGGCCCGCGACGAAGAATCGGGCGCCGGGATGAGCGAGCAGCAAATCCGCGATGAAGTGGTCACGCTGTTACTGGCTGGCCACGAAACTTCCTCCAATGCGCTGGCTTGGACTTTCTATCTGCTCACCCAGCATCGGGAGGTCGAAGCGAAGCTGCTCGCAGAATTGGCCCGGGTCTTAGCAGGACGGCCCGCCACCAGTGCTGACTTGGCCCAGTTGCCCTATCTCAAGCAGGTGGTTCAAGAGTCGCTGCGCATCCTGCCACCCGTCTGGGCGATTGCACGCCGCTCGCACCAAGCAGAAGTTTTTCAGGGTCATCGCGTACCGGCCGGCGCCTACCTCATCATGCTACCGTTTACCCTGCACCGACACCCGGAATTCTGGCCCGAACCCGAACGTTTTGACCCCGAACGTTTTGACCCCAACAGCGGGCAATCGCGTCATTCGTACAGTTACCTGCCGTTTGCTGCAGGGCCACGCACTTGTATCGGCGCGGGCATGGCGATGTTGGAAATTCAGTTGGTACTCGCCAACTTACTGCCACGCTTCCATTTGGCCGTCGCGCCTGGGCGACGCATTGAAACGGTGGCCAAGGTGACCCTGTCACCTAAATACGGCATGCCCATGATCATTACCCCGCGCGTTGCGGGCACAGCACAAGGAACCCCCGCATGAGCAAACCCCGCCTCGGATTTGGCCTTTGGTATTCACTGCGCAACCCCGCCCAGTGGGCGCGCCCCTATCCGGAACTCTATGCCCAGACGCTACGGCAAATTGCGTGGGCCGAGACTATCGGTTACGACGACGTGTGGCTGACCGAACATCATTTTTGCGAAGACGGCCATGCCCCTTCAATCTTGCCGCTGTGCGCGGCGGTTGCCGCGCGCACCACGCGGATTCGCATCGGCACGAGTGTGCTGTTGTTGCCGCTCTATCACCCAGTGCGCGTAGCAGAAGACGCCGCCACCATCGACATTATCTCTAACGGCCGCTTTGAACTGGGTGTGGGCGTGGGCTACCGGCCACAGGAATTTAAAGGTCTGGGCTTACGGCCCCAGGACCGCGGCGCGCGCATGGATGAAGGGCTGGAGATCATCCGGGCCCTGTGGCGTGGAGAGACCGTGGACTATCACGGCCAGCATTTTCAGGTCGAAGGCGCCAAGTTAGCCCCCATGCCCGTGCAGACGCCGCCGCCGTTATGGATAGGCGGCTTCGCACCGGCATCGGCCAAACGCGCCGCGCGCATTGGCGATGGTTATCTCGGCACCGGCGAAATGGGCGAGATGCTGAAGATTTATCGAGACGAACGCGCCCGCCTAGGCCACGCCGGACCGGGCCGCGCCATCGGTGGGCATTTCTGGTTGGTGGTGTCCAAAAATCCGGCCAAAACACTGGTGGACCTCGGGCCGCATGTTTTGTATCAAATCGAGATGTACAACAAATGGCTGGGCGAAGCGGGACAAGCGCTCTTCCCAGCCGTGGAATCTCCTGCCCAACTGGTCGAAATGGGCATCCTGCAGATCCTCACGCCGCAGGCCGCCATCGACGCCATCGCAGCTTATGTGGAGGCGACCGGCATCGAGCGTTACTACACTTGGACCGTGCCGCCGGGCTACCCCGAAGCCAAAATGGACGAACACCTGCAACTTTTTGCCGAAGAAGTCATGCCGGCGTTCCGTTAGGCCTAACCCAGGAAAAAACCATGCGACTCTACGACTGCGCTATGGCGCCAAACCCTCGACGACTACGCATTTTCATGGCTGAAAAAGGCCTCGAGTTGCCGCGGATAGAGCTCAATATTTTGGCTGGCGAAAACCTCACTCCGGCCTTCCTTGCCATCAATCCCCGTGGGCTACTCCCCACCTTGGAACTCGACGACGGCACCTGTATCGACGAGGTCATGGCGATTTGTCGCTACCTCGAAGAACTCTATCCCTGGCAGCCGTTATTGGGGCGCACCGCAACCGAGCGTGCGCTCGTTGAGAGCCTGCAACGGCGGGCCGAATTCGACGGCATGATCAGCGGCTCCGAAGTCTTCCGGAACCAGCATCCCCAGTTTGCTGAACGGAGTATTCCGGGCAGCGGTGGTCAGCCCATACCCGCCATCCCTGGGCTGGTGCAACGTGGCCATCAAACGATCGGGCGCTTTTATGGTTGGCTGGAAGAACGCCTGCAGCGCACGCCCTATCTG
>CAIPNE010000843.1 GCA_903866355.1 uncultured Gammaproteobacteria bacterium | reverse complement strand
GTCACATCGTAGAACCACGTAACACGTGGCTGGACTACATCACGCCGACTTATCGTGAGCGGGCTATTCGTATTGCTCGCGACGAACGTGGGGATGAGGTGCTGTTAATCGACGGTCGACCGCTGGAAATGTTGCGGAACCGGTTGGCTTCCTTAGGCGGGATCGAAATGGACCCGGTGGCGGTCATCACGCCGGGACGCCTCAGCTACGAGGATGGTTGCCCGCCAGGCGGCTATGATCCGGTTGCGCGTTTGCGGGTGATGGATGCCGAGCGCATCGATATTGCGCTGCTATATCCCACCATCGGCATTTGTTGGGAGGGGCATGTGCAAGATCCCGCCTTAGCGCACGCCTATACCGAGGCCTACAACCGTTGGCTCGTGGATTTTTGTAGCCACGATCCACGGCGGCTGGTGCCGATCGCGCATATCAACTTGCTGGACAGTACGCTGGCAGTGCGCGAAATGCGCCGCGCCCATGCCGCAGGCTGTCGTGGTATTTATCTATCACCCGATCTCTTTGCGCGTGGCCACAAGCGCTTTAACGATCCCTCGCTAGACGTGGTGTGGGCGTGTGCTCAAGAACTCGAACTCCCCGTTGCCTTCCACGTCGTGGTCCGTGATCAACCCACCACCAGCTATATCGATAGCTTTCAGGCTGGGGGCCGCGCGTTTGGTTTGCTCAATTTTGCTTTTCTTGCCATTGACGTCATGGCGGGCTTTACCGAACTGCTCTCGTGCGGCGTGTTAGAGCGTTATCCACGCTTGCGAGTGGCTATTCTCGAGGCGGGTGCCAACTGGATCTCGGCTTGGCTTGACCGTCTCGACCATAAATATGAAGTCATTCGCGCGGTGACCTGTTTGAGCTTGCCGCCCAGCGAGTATTTTCGCCGCCAGTGTGTGGTCTCGGCCGATCCGGATGAATCGCTGACCGCCGCGGTGGTGGCGCATGTGGGTGCCGAGTACTTTGTTTGGGCGTCCGACTACCCACACATCGATGCCTCAATGGGGGTGGTGACCACCATCCGCCGCCATCTGGCCGTGTTGCCGCTGGCCGACCAAGCGCGGGTGCTGGGCGGCAACGCGCTGCGCTTTTATGGTTTGAGCAACTGAGTGACGCTTTTTTGGGGGCGGCGCTGACGGCTGCGCGGCGCCAGCACTGGGCTTCTCAGCGGGGTTTGCGCGCCCCTCTGGCTGCGCCTTGTGGGCTTTGCACCGCGGACGCTAGACTGACGCCGTAACGGATAGGAACAACGATGAAAAAACACCCGATCAAGCTATTACTGGCCGGCACTTGCCTCGCTACCACGTTGCTGTTGGCAGGGGGGGCGGTTGCTAAAGACCAACCCGCACCACCTCCGGCCGCGGCCTCGACCCCAGCGCCACTCATCAAGAACGAGCAAGCACTGGCCTTGCTCAAAGGCATGAGCGACACCCTCGCTAAAGCACCGACCCTCAGTTTCAGAGCGCGTGGCTTAGTGCCTTTTCTAGCACCTACCGGCCAGTATGTCAGTCTGTTCGCAGACTCTAGCGTGCTGCTGCAACGGCCCGACAAACTGCTGGTGAAGTCACGCGGGGACCTCTTCCCGAACGACCTCTACTACGACGGCAAAACGGTCACCGCCATTGGGGTCGACCAACACTTTTATGCGCAACAACCGGCCAAGGGCAAGGGTCTCGAAGCGATCCTGCACGAAGCTCAACCCGGTTCCGATTCGTTGGCGCCGTTCATTGATTTGCTGGGCCCGGATTCCTACGCGGGATTGTCTGTCGGGGTGACCAGTGCGGTGTGGGTTGGTCGTTCAAAAATCGATGGGACGGATACCGATCACCTCGCGTTTATCGCCAAGGACGTCGATTGGGAAATCTGGATTGGTACGGCCGACAAACTGCCGCGCCTGATG
>CAIPNE010000842.1 GCA_903866355.1 uncultured Gammaproteobacteria bacterium | reverse complement strand
CCGAGGTCGCCAAAAATGTAGGGCAACTGACGGTTTTCCAGCGCACCGCCAATTTTTGTGTGCCACTTAACAATCGTCCTATTCCAGCCACGGAACAACTTGCCCTCAAGGCCCGTTATGCGGAGATGTTTGCACGCTGCCGCGAAACTTACGGGGCGTTCATTCACGACTTCGACCCGCGTTCCATTTTTGATGTGACGGACAGTGAGCGCACGGAAATTTTTGAAAGGCTTTGGCTTGAACCTGGCTTTGGCTTTTGGTTGGGTAATTTTCACGACATCATGACGGACGAAAAGGCTAACGAATTGATCGCCGAATTCGTCCGCAAAAAAATTAGTGAGCGGGTGACAGATCCAGAAATTGCCGAGCGCTTGACCCCACGCGACCACTGTTTTGGGACCAAACGCGTGCCGCTGGAGAGTGGCTACTATGAGGCCTACAACCGCCCCAACGTGCAGTTAGTCGACTTAAAGAAAACGCCCATTGAGTGTCTGACGCGTACCGGCATCAAAACCTCCGATGCGCAATTTGAATTCGATGTGATTATTTTCGCGACGGGCTTTGATGCCGTGACCGGCGCGCTGACCCGGATGGATATTCGGGGCGAGGACGGCCAGAGTCTTAAGGAGAAATGGGCCGATGGGCCGCGCACCTACTTGGGCTTGCAGGTGGTGGGGTTTCCAAATCTGTTTACGGTGGTCGGCGCGCAAAACGCCGCAAATTTCTGCAATGTGCCGCGCTGCATCGAACAAAATGTCGAGTGGGTCACGCAGTGCATCCGGTACCTGCGCGATCACCAGCTAAAGCGTATCCGCGCCACCCCGGTGGCCGAAGCAGAATGGGGTCTGCATTGCGAAGAAGTGGTCGCGAACTCGCTTTTTCTAAAAACCAACTCGTGGTTCATGGGTGCCAATATTCCGGGGAAAAAACGCGCGTTTCTAGCCTACGGTGGTGGCTTGCCGCGCTACCGGGATAAGTGCGAGGAAGTCGCCGCCGGCGGATATATCGGCTTTGAACTCGAGTGATTCCGCAACACAGGAGCAGCTCATGACGGCCATCGGCTTTATTGGTACCGGCACGATCGGCAACCCCATGGCTGCGCGCCTGATTGAAGGGGGACAGGTCTTGCGGGTCTACGATCGGCAGCTAGGCGCCACAGTGGCGCTCGAGGAAAAAGGTGCGCAACGGGCCGCGAGCGTGCGGGAAATTGCCGACACCTGCGCCGTTATTTTTTTATCTTTGCCCGGCCCTAAGCAAATCGAGGAAGTGATGCTCGATGCGCAAGGCCTGCTCGCGCACGCGCTGCCGGGGGCCACGATAGTCGATTTATCCACCAACGCCTTGGCGCTAAACCGCCAATTAGCGGGGTTGGCGGAAGCCCGGGGTATTCATTACTTGGATGCGCCGGTGTCGGGCGGCAAAGTGGGCGCAGCCGCTGGCAAGCTTGCGATTATGGTTGGTGGCGAACGCCCGGCGTTCGAGGCAATTCGGCACCTACTGGACTATTTGGGCGAGAATATTTTCTACTTGGGCACCGCCGGTGCCGGCACACTCAGTAAACTCATTAACAATCAAATTTTTCTGTGCGCGTGTGTGCTGATTCATGAGGGCTTCGTCATGGGTGCCAAAGCCGGCATGGATCCCAGCACGCTGCTTGAAGTGCTGAAAGTCAGTTCCGCGGGGTCCTTGATGACGCGGGCCTCGTTAGTATTGTCACGAAAATTTGATTTGGACGTCTTTTCGTTGGCGATTGCCGCGAAGGACGTTGAGATGGCATTAGCCTCGGGCCAAGCCGTGGGCGCGCAGATGCCGATGACCGCCGCTGCCAGCGGCGTTTATCAGCAGGCACTGGCCGCGGGCTTAGGCGCGCAGGATTTTTTTGCGACGGTCCAAGTGTTGGAAGCCGCTGCTGGGGTGACGCTCCCGCCCTTGCGCAAGCCGCCAACCCAGCCCGCCTGACGGTTTAGGGTTTGCTGACGGCGGTGCTCCCGCCGTAGACCTCTTCAACCTTGCGCAACGCGGCCACGCCCGTGGGCCAGCCGCCGTAATGTGCGAGGTGCAGCATCATTTCTTCAATTTTTTCGCGGGGGATGCCCAAATTCTTGGCACCGTGCAGATGTGTTTTAAGTTCTGTTTCGCGCCCTAAGACGGTAAGGGCGGTGATGGTGATCATCGAGCGCTCTTCCAGTTTAAGTCCCGGACGAGACCAGATATCGCCAAATAGATTGGCCACCGTCACCTGCATAAAGTCACTGCTCAGAACGCTGTCGGGCGGCGCCCGACCGAATAATTGCGTCATGACTTCGAGGCCTTTATCAAAGCGGGGATTCTCGCTCATGGTCTGCTCCTGCGTGGTCGTTAACGGGGATATACCCAGCCGCCCAAACCCATGCCGCGCGCAGGGTGTGCGCCAGCCGGAAACGCCGCGCTGGTGCGGCGGCTTCTAAAAAAAGACTTTACGTCATCTAGCGGTCAGCTGCCCACGGGACTGCTGATCCTGATGGTGACCTTGCGCGCTGGATCACCAACGGCCGTGCGCCGCGGGCGGACAAGACTGGCGCGCCCGCCCTTGGTCGGGCGGTTTGCCGATGATCGTCGCCGGCTCGCGCCGCGGTGAGAGCGCTGGCATGAAGCCCGGCGGCGCGCCGTCGTGGGGACTCAGCGACCCGTAAATTGGGCGCGGCGCTTTTCCACAAAAGCGGTGACACCTTCTTTGAAATCTTCGCGCGCGGCGCACTCCGCGAAGGCTTCGGCTTCGGCCTGGAGTTGGGCTTCAAAGTCGTTAGCCAATGAGCGATAGAGTAGCCGCTTGGTATTGCCATAGGCATGAGTGGGTCCGCGCGCCAGTCGTTCGGCAAGTTGGGCGGTTTGCGTCGGCAATTCGCCGGCGCTGGCCACAAAATTAATGAGACCCATGGCTAGTGCTTCACGCGCGGTATGGCGATCGCCCAAGAGTGCTATCTCCATGGCTTTTTTAATGCCAACGGCCCGTGGTAATTGGAAGCTGGCGCCGCCGTCGGGGCTAGTGCCCAAGTGGCAATAGGCCCGGGTGAAATAAGCGTTTTCATCGGCGATCACTAAATCTGCGGCGAGCGCTAAGCTGACCCCCGCACCGGCTGCCGCGCCCGCAACGCTCGCGATGATGGGTTTAGGCATGCGCCGCATCGCATACATAATGGAGTGTAAGTCGTGGAGCCGCAGCATGAACTGGTTGCGGATGTCTGTTGGGGACTGCGGTAGCAGGGCCGCTATGGCCTTCACATCTCCCCCCGCCATGAAGTGCTCGCCGGCGCCCTTTATCACGACACAGCGCACACTGTCGTCCATTTCCAGCGCCTGCAAGGTCTGGGTGAGCGCGGTGCGCATGGCCGGGCTGAGCGCGTTGCGGGATTCGGGGCGATTGAAGGTCAGGGTGGCAATGGCGCCCTCCTGGTCGAGGAGTAAGTCGGGCATACAGTCTCCTAGGATGGGCCGGGTGAGCCGGCTGTGAGGCGAAAGTTACGGTCCCAATTTAGCGTAAAACGGCCAGCGCTGGAGAATCGCCCTGGTAACCCGGTTGTTTTTTTTATTGGCCTAGGCAGCTTAGCGCTACGCTGCACGTACCATGACTGGAATGCGCCTTTGGAAATCTGCTACGGTACCAACCAGCCATGAAAACCCTCATCGAGGTGCCAGCATGAATGACATTAATGCGATCCAGGGCCGGTATCTCCTGCCGGTCAAACCAAGCTTCTCCGATGCGTCCGCAAGGCCGGTGGCGCGGGCAGAGCAAGACGCCCGCGCCGAGCCCGCCGCGATCGCTGATCAACCCCGTCCAGATCTTGCGGCTGCGAGCATGAGGGACTACTCCACGCAGCTCCTGTTGGAAAAGCAGTTCGGCGTGACGCTCAACAGCATTCGGGAAAAAGTGCTCGAGATCTTCCGCAGTCAGGGGCTCGATACCCAGGGGATCGAGCAACTCTCTCCGGAGGAGGCTAAGGCTCAAATTGGCGCGGATGGTTATTGGGGCGTCGAACAAACTTCCGCGCGTATCGCCGATTTTGCCGTTCAAGCAGCGGGTGGTGATCCGGCGAGACTGGATGCGTTGAAAGCGGCGATACAGTCCGGTTTTGATGCCGCCAAAGACGCTTTTGGGGGCACCCTGCCGGACATTTCGCAACAGACCTTAACGCGCGTTTGGGAGCGGTTAGATGAGTGGGCGGTTAGCGGTGCGGAAGCGCCGCTGCCGGATCGCCCCGACACCCACGTGAACCTTCGTGTGTGAACCTGCTGGGTGGCGCGCGGGGCTATTAACATTGGCCCCGCGGGGGCGTTTCACGAGTTCGCCGGTGCGAACCGCTATGCGCTGAAGCCGCCGTCTATACCGATAATTTGCCCGTTGATATAACCGGCACCCGGTGAGACCAGAAAGTCCACCACGGCGCTCACTTCCGCAACGGTGCCCATGCGCCCGAGGGGGGTGTTGCCCACCATTGCCTTGATCACACCTTCGGCCCACGGGTCGCCCGCGAATTCTGGCGTGTACCAGCGTGAATGCTGGCCCGTAAATGCACTGCGCACGTGGCTTTAGGGGGGCGACTTCTGGGGAGGAGGGCGGTTATCCTGCACGGAGTTTTTCGGCGCTAAATCACAGGAGGACATCCACATGGGTCGACTGCAAGGGAAGGTCTGTATCGTTACCGGGGGCGCTCGCGGGCAGGGCGGGGCGGAAGCTGAGCTTTTTCGCAACGAAGGCGCCGAGGTCATCATTACCGATGTGCTGGATGAGCTAGGCCAGCGCCATGCGGCCGCCATTGGCGCCACATTCCTACACCACGATGTGCGCTCGGAGACGGATTGGGACGAGGTTGTGCGCCAGACTCTCGAACGGCACGGTCGGATTGACGTCCTGATTAACAACGCCGGAATCTACGCCCGCGGCAAGTTGCTCGACACTAGCCTAGAGCAGTACCGACATATTATCGAGGTCAATCAAGTCGGCGTGTTTTTGGGCATGAAGGCCGTCGCGCCTACCATGATCGCCCAACATGCAGGATCAATCGTTAACATTTCTTCGATCGCCGGTTTGATCGGTGCGGCGCACGCAGTGGCCTATGGTGCTTCTAAGTTTGCGGTTCGCGGGATGACCAAGTCGGTCGCCCTAGAACTCGCGCGTTATGGCGTTCGGGCTAACTCTATCCACCCCGGCATGATCGACACCGACATGATCACGGACGTCACCGGCGGCAACGCCCAGTGGCACGACCGGATGGCCGGTGCTGTGCCTGTTGGCCGACCAGCTGCTGCCGACGAGGTGGCGTATTTGGCCTTGTACTTGGCGAGCGATGAGAGCCGCTATAGCACGGGTGCTGAGTTCGTCATCGACGGCGGTGTCACGGCAGGCTAAGCGGGCCCCGGCTCGCTCAAACCGGCTGTTAGTCGCCTAGCACGATGATAACCCTAGAGCATATTCGTCACGCTGTGGCGAGCGTTCGTCACGACGGTGCGTCTTTTGAGTCGCACCCGCGTCACGCGGCGGTGGCCATGATTTTGGCGCCGGGAGACCAGGACATCGAGGTCTGTTTCATTCGGCGTGCGGAGCGGGCGGGCGACCCCTGGTCCGGCCAAGTGGCCTTTCCGGGTGGTCGCGCCAGCGCGAGCGATCCGGATCCGCAGGCAGTGGCCGAGCGTGAAACTTGGGAAGAAATTGGCCTGACCTTGGACCCTCAACATCGCATGGGCGCTCTGCCGATGCGCCTGATCGAGCACAACACCCAACGCTCGGGTTTGACCTTATGGCCCTTCGTGTACTGCGTTGGCCCGATCGAACGCGCGCAAGCCACCGCCCGTCTGCCGGCGGAAGTCGCCAGTGTATTTTGGGTACCGATAAGGCATTTGTTCGACGCTTCGGCGGTCACGGAATACGCCTATCCGCAGGGCGTCACCGCCTCTACCTTCCCGGGCATTGAGTTTGGTGAGCACGTTATTTGGGGTTTGACGTTGCGGGTTCTGGCAAGCTTCGCGGAAGTCATCCAGCGAGAATTTCCAGCTTTGACGTGAGGCAGGCGAGGCGACGGCACCGGCAAAAATAGCCACTGGCTAGGTGGTTCTGAGTCGGCGAGAGGAATTGAATCCGCGGGCCCCGTATTCGCCGCCGAGACTCAGTCACTAGAGGGCGCGCGCGAAACCCAGCAAGGCGGGCGCGGCGACGCCAATACTCGCCTAGGTGGGCCGTAGCGCAATTATCACCAAGCCAAAACAGCTCAGTAGCACGCACAGCATCAGCGCGTTGCGGCGTCTGCCGCGATGGCCCAATTAGCCCAATAGCCAGCCCCCGATGAGCCGCGCAATAAAGCCGCAGGCGAACAGGCTGGCGACATGGATTGGTTGTGCCACCGGATTGCTGCCCGGGGAAAAGGCCTGCGCGAAATACCGGGCGAACGCGGCGTCGGTGTCGCAGTGGTACCCCGCCACCAGATTGCCGAGTGATCCGATGAAGATCACCCGGGCCTGGGTTTTGAGGTCGTGGCCGTTACCGCTCGCGGATGGCATGGCGAGTGCCATCGGAGCGGTGTCTGGTGGGCTACGCCGGGGTGAACATCGCCACCGGCGGCCCGCCGTCTGAAGGCTTGAAGACCAGCCGTACCGCCTGCCCGATAGTCAGCGCGTCGAGATCACAGTCCACGATGTTGGTCATCATCGACACCCCTTCGGCCAGCGTCACATAAGCGATGGCATAGGCGGTTGGTAGCACTCGGCGCGAAACGCTAAAGGTGTAAATCGTGCCCACGCCCTGCGCCACGACCCACTGGGTTTGATCGCTGAAGCAGTGCGGGCAGATCGTCCGCGGATGAAAGTGATAGGCCGCACAGGCAAGACACCGCTTGATCAGCAGCTCGCCGCGTTCGGCAGCATCGTAGTACGGCTGATTTTCCGGCGTGGGGACTGGCGCGGTGATGGTTCGATCCTGATAAAGAGTCGTCATGATTTAAACCCGCTCCATGATAAGGGTGGCACTGCCGTGGCGTGAGGAGATCACGCCGCCCGTTCCGTGCGCGAGCGCGAGCCCGCAGTTGGGTACCTGTACCTTGGGGTGTGCTTCGCCGCGCAACTGACGCACGGCTTCGATAATTTTGGTTATGCCACCGCGGTTCGCGGGATGGTTGTTGCATAGCCCGCCGCCATCGGTATTGAACGGTAGTCGGCCCACCCCTGAGATGAGATTGCCGTCCGCCACGAACCGTCCACCTTCGCCTTTTTTGCAGAAGCCGAGATCTTCCAGCTGCATCACGACCGTGATGGTAAAACTGTCGTAGATCGACGCGTACTGGATATCCGCCGGGGTGATCCCTGCTTCTTCAAACGCGGCCGGTCCCGAATAACGGGCGGCGGTGTGGCTGAGATCGATATGACCACCGTTAAGGCCCTTGATTGAATTACCGGTGCCCAACAGATTGATGACAGGTTTGTTGAGCGCCCGGGCAATTTCCGGCCGCGCCAGAATCACCGCGCCACCGCCATCGCTGACCACACAGCAGTCCAGCCGATGCAGCGGATCTGACATCAGCGGGGAATTCACCACGTCTTCCACCGTCACCACCTCGCGCAACATGGCGTTGGGGTTGTACTGCGCGTGATGCGAGGCGGCGACCTTCACCCACGCCAGCTGTTCGCTGGTGGTGCCGTAGTCATGCATGTGGCGCTTGGCGGCCATGGCGTACTGATTGAGCGTGACCGCGTGATAGGGCAGTTCGAAGGGCACGTCCGGGGCATTGGCGCCGAAGTTGCGCGGTACGGTACCGGTGGAACCCTCCGACCGGGGGCGCCCGGCAAGGGTCACCAGTGCGATATCGCACTTGCCGGCGGCAATGGCTTCCGCGGCATGGGTGACGTGAATGAGATAGGAGGAACCGCCCGTGTCGGTGGAATCCATGTGGCGCACGCGGAGATTGAGGTAATCAACCATTGCCAGCGGCCCGAGCCCCGGCGCATCGCCGGCACAGGCATAGCCGTCGATATCGCGGAAAGTCAGCCCCGCATCCGCCAGCGCGCCGTGCGCGACTTCAGCATGGAGTTGAGCAATGGTTTTATCCGGCGCTTTGCGCGTCGGATGTTCGTAGATGCCCACGATGCAGGCTTTTCGTTGGAGACTCACGCGCTAATTCCTTAGTTCTGGGCTAGGGGTGGATTCTACGTCTTGAGCGCGAAAAATCTAACTTTGGCCGACATCCGAGGTACGGATCACGCACGGCGTGTGCAGCGCGTGTGCGGCTGACGACAGCCCGAGCAAAGGTTCACAAGCACGGGTGATCTCTTATCTACCCGCCCGTACGCTGCGCGTATCGCCCCGGTGTACTATCGGTCAGACCCAACCAACGAAGTCCCAACCAACGAAATTTTGGAGCGACAGACATGGAAGAGCAATTCGAGCCGAGGCCGCTGCTGGACTTGGATGATTTGAGGGACCTGATGAAGCGGCGGACTTTGCCCTCTTTGCTGCTACTGGTTGGGCAGCTGGGCGCATTCTTGCTGGTCGCCACCGCCCTCGTCTGGTGGGGGCAATATCCATGGCGCGCAGGCCCGCTCGCGCTGCTTCTTGCCTGGATTTGGAACAGTTTTTTTTGCCCTTTTCATGAATGCACCCATCGGACAGCTTTCCGTTCTCCGCTTGGAAACCGCATCGGCGCCTGGATCAGCGGGATATTTTTCGGAATGTCGCCTTCGGTCTACCGCACGTATCATTACCAGCACCATCGCTACACGCGCGACCCAGAAAAGGATCCGGAGCTGAGCGGGAAAAATGGCGTTGCCCCTTGGCCCTCCGGGATCCTCCGCTGGACGGTCGCGATGAGCGTTTTTGGAATCTTCCTGCTGAAGTACCGGTTACTCATCGCGTTTGCAATCAAACCCCGAACTGAGTGGGCGCAGTTGGGGCCATGGACCGCTCACATAGATAATCCTGATCGGTTCGTGTTCGAGTCCAGGGTCGTACTCGCCTGTTGGGTGGCGTTCCTG
>CAIPNE010000841.1 GCA_903866355.1 uncultured Gammaproteobacteria bacterium | reverse complement strand
GTTGGATTCACGAAATATTCTGCTCGCCATTTGGCGGCAACCCGTTGCTTTGGCTGCCTAACTTCCTCTTTAACCTAGTGGAATATCTCTCGAAGCCTCTGTCGCACAGTCTGCGACTCTACGGAAACATGTTCGCGGGCGAAATTATCTTTCTCCTGCTCGGATTGTGGGCGGCGACCGGTTTGGTCGGCACCCTCCTAGGGGCAATCCTGTCGACTGGCTGGGCGATTTTTCACATCCTAATCGTCGCGCTGCAGGCCTATATCTTCATGATGCTTACCATCGTGTACGTGGCGATGGCCCACGAAAGCCATTAATTCGCCAACTCCACCAATCGATCTGTCGGACATTAAGAAAGGAAAGTGACATGGAAAAATTGCAACTTCTCGCCCAAATTCAGGCCTCTACCGGCATTGGCATTGGCCTCATCATCGGCTTGGGAGCGCTTGGCGCTTGCGTCGGTGTGGGCATCATGTGCTCGCGCTTCCTAGAAGGTGCCGCACGCCAGCCAGAGCTCATGCCGCAACTGCAGGCTAAAGTGTTTCTTTTGCTAGGCCTTATCGACGCTTCTTTTATTATCGGCGTGGGCTTGGCCATGTTGTTCGCCTTCGGCAACCCGCTGCTTGCAGTGGTTCAGGCTGGCTAAGCTAGCTATCAGCGCCACGCCTAGCAACGGAATCCGCTCAACATGAATATCAACCTGACCCTTGTCGCCCAGTTCCTATGGTTCTTTGCGTTTCTTTGGTTTACCTCACGATTTGTCTGGCCGCCCTTAATGCGCGCAATCGACGAGCGCCAAAAGAAAATCGCTGAGGGTCTGGCTGCCGCAGAAAAAGGTCAGCTGGAATTGGTGAGTGCAAAAGGCCGTGTCGACGAACTTTTGACCGGCGCCAAGCAGCAAAGCCACGAGCTACTGGCCAACGCACAGAAGCGTGCGGATGAGATGGTCGAGGCGGCTAAAGCGCTGGCAAAAGCAGAAGGTGAGCGGCAAATCCTCACGGCTCGCGCCAGCATTGAGCAGGAGATCCAGCAAGCGCGTGAGCAGTTGCGTGGTCAAGTTGTGCAGTTGGTCATGACGGGCGCCGAGCAAATTCTCATGCGCGAGATCGACCCAGCGAAGCATCAAGCAGTCTTAGACAAGCTAAGCGCCCAGTTCTAAGGCGACGCAACGTTCATGCAAGAAAATCTCACTATTGCCCGGCCCTATGCGCAGGCAGCTTTCGATACGGCGCAAGAGGCTGGAGAAGTTGCCCAATGGGACGACGCTCTGCAGCTTCTCAGCCGGATCGTTCGCGACCCCGATATGCGACGTGTAACACTATATCCTGGCGTTGCTCGCGAGCAGATACTCGAACTAATCTTCGCGGTGACCGGCCCCAACGTGCCTAAAAACTTTCGCAACTTTGTGAATGTGGTCGCCGAGGCGCGGCGCCTCCCGATGGTGCCAGAAATGGCGACTGTGTTTACGGGACACCGCGCGCGAGAAGACAACATCGCTGACGTAGAAATAGTGACGGCCTACGCGCTGGATGCGGCCACCGAGCAGCGCATCGTGCAAGCGATGCGCACGCGGCTGGGGAAAGAAATTCGAATCTCGCAGACTATCGACGCCAATCTGATTGGTGGCGCCCGAGTCAAGGTAGGCGACCTGGTTTTTGATGCCTCCCTGAAGGGCGCGCTCAACCAGTTGGCTAACGTATTCAATATTAAGTGACCTCCGAGCCCAGCCGCAGTGCGGCGTGTGCGACGCTTGAACAGACGAGGATGACCCATGCAAATCAGCGCCACTGAAATCAGCGAAATCATCAAGAAGAAGATTCAGGAGTTCGGCCTTGCGACAGAAGCGCGCACGGAAGGAACTGTTGTTAGCCTGAGTGATGGTATGGCCCGCCTCCACGGCCTGTCCGACGTGATGTCCGGCGAGATGATCGAATGTCCCGGCAACACCTTTGGCCTAGCGCTCAATCTTGAGCAAGACTCGGTCGGCGCGGTGATCATGGGCGAGTACCAGCATATCCGCGAAGGCGACACGGTACGTTGCACGAAACGCATTCTGGAAGTCCCGGTGGGCGAGGCGCTATTGGGCCGCGTGGTTAACGCGCTTGGCCACCCCATCGACGGCAAAGGTCCGTTGGGCACCGAACTCAGTTCGCCGATCGAAAAAATCGCGCCTGGTGTTATTTGGCGTCAATCGATTTCCGAACCGGTGCAAACGGGCCTCAAATCCATCGACGCGATGGTGCCTGTGGGCCGCGGTCAGCGCGAACTCATCATCGGGGACCGCCAGACCGGCAAGACCGCGGTGGCGATCGACACCATCATCAACCAGAAGACCACCGGCGTTAAATGCATCTATGTCGCCATCGGGCAGAAAGCTTCATCGGTGAACACGGTGATCCGCAAGCTGGAAGAGCACGGCGCAATGGGCCACACCATCGTGGTGGCCGCGACGGCTTCTGAGTCGGCTGCGATGCAGTACATCGCGCCGTATTCGGGCTGCGCGATGGGCGAATATTTTCGCGACAACGGCATGGACGCACTCATTATTTATGACGACTTAACCAAGCAGGCCGTGGCCTACCGCCAGATGTCGTTGCTGCTACGCCGGCCACCAGGCCGCGAAGCCTATCCGGGCGACGTGTTCTATCTGCATTCCCGTCTGCTGGAGCGCGCCGCGCGCGTCAACGAGGCTTATGTGGAGCGCGAGACCAACGGTCGGGTCAAGGGCAAAACCGGATCGTTAACCGCGTTGCCGATCATTGAGACACAGGCTGGAGACGTGTCGGCGTTCGTGCCGACCAACGTGATTTCCATTACCGACGGCCAGATTTATCTCGAAACCAATCTGTTCAACTCGGGTTTCCGGCCAGCTATTAACGCTGGTTTGTCGGTGTCGCGGGTCGGTGGTGCAGCGCAAACCAAGATCATCAAGAAACTGGGCGGCGGTGTGCGACTGGCACTCGCCCAATATCGCGAACTGGCGGCGTTCTCGCAGTTTGCGTCTGACTTAGATGAGACGACGCGCAAACAGCTAGACCGTGGTCAGCGCGTGATGGAACTCATGAAGCAAAAGCAGTATTCCCCGTTGTCCGTCTCAGACATGGCGGTGTCGCTGTTTGCGGTGGACCGTGGGTTTCTGGACGACGTCGACGTCAAGGAAGTGGGTGCGTTCGAAAGCGCGCTGCACGCTTACATGAAGTCCACCAAGGCCGATCTGCTCAAGACCATTGATGATACCGGCGACTTCAGCGAGGCCATTGAGGCGGAACTCAAAGCGGGCATCACCACGTTCAAGCAGACCCAGAGCTGGTAGCGCGCAGGGAATATTAGCCATGGCCGTCGGCAAAGAAATACGAGTCAAGATCACTAGCGTGCAAAACACGCAGAAGATCACGCGCGCCATGGAAATGGTGGCGACCAGCAAAATGCGCAAAGCCCAAGACCGGATGCGTGCGGCGCGCCCTTATGCCGAACGCATGCGGCAGGTTATTTCGCATGTGTCGGCGG
>CAIPNE010000840.1 GCA_903866355.1 uncultured Gammaproteobacteria bacterium | reverse complement strand
TCCTTGCTGGCCTGCGGTGACACCAGGTAGGCCACCCCAAGACTGTGTCCGCGCT
Organism: uncultured Gammaproteobacteria bacterium; assembly: GCA_903866355.1. Classification (GTDB taxonomy): domain Bacteria; phylum Pseudomonadota; class Gammaproteobacteria. The sequence goes on along the minus strand of CAIPNE010000840.1, from coordinate 2,896 downwards.
GCCACAGATTGTCGTAGCGCAGCGCCGCACTGGCCCGCAGCGGCGTGGTGTCAGCGCTGTAGCGGTTATCCAATTGCACGCTGCCGTGGAGAGGCAGTTCGTCCTTAACCCGTAATTCCACGTCCAGCTTGCCCGGGGTTTTGCCAGGTCGCAGCACCGGGGTAATGATGCGGTCCGACGACAACCCAGCCAAAGCGGTGAGTTCGCGCTGTACCGCCGGGAGGTTTGGCGCGCTACCGGCGGCGAGCGACGGTACGCCGGCCTTGATTTTCCCCAACGAAAAATAGCGCGAGCCGGTCACGTTGATGCGGCCGACCGACGCTTCCGTCACGCGCAGCGCAATGATGCCGCCGACCACGTCCTGCTCTGGAATGTCCACCAATACCGTGCCAAACCCCCGGCTGTGATAAAGCGCTTCCAGCTGCTGCTGGGCAGCCGTTACCTCGACGATGGATTTGGCCGGGCCTAGATGCGGATAAACCGCCCGTTCGATGTCCGTCGCCGGCATCAGCGTGTTGCCTTCGACCTGAAATTCCCAGATGTCGAAGGTTTCTGGCTGGGTCTCCTCGCCAGGTGCCGAAGCGGCGCCAGCGGGTACCGCGAGCCCAAACAAAACGCCGGCCATCAGCCACAAAAAAAGATTTGCCTTCAAAGTCAGATACTACTCTTGGCCTGCCGGGCGCGGACCCGGCGCGGCGTTTTAGGAATCGCCGAAGCCGAGGAATTCGACGGAGATAAGTGACATCGAGCTGCTGGCGACGTCACCGGTACCGGCTGGTTGCCGGCGTTCGCTACCCGTGTCGGCGACACCCTTGGTGGCGCCGCCAGCGGCACCGCCAGCGCCCGCCACGCTGGCGCTCACCCCGACGCTGGTCGCGGCAACGCCACTGACAGAGGTGCCGCTGATGCGCCCGCTATTGCGGGTTTCCGGCGCCGCGATATTAATTTTGCCGCCCTTGATACCGGCTTCGCCGGCGTCCACCACGCCGCTGGGTGCGGCCAGCGTCACTTCACCGGCGGGTTGGTTGGCGTCGCTGGTGAGCGCCTGAATGCCGCTGCCTTCAACCGGTGCTGGCGCAGACACGGTTACGATGCCGTTTTCATCAAACTGGAAAGTGTTGCCCGGTGCGGCCAGCGCGCTGCGCGAACCGCGCCCCGCATCCACATCGCCATCGCTCGACCACACCAGAATGTCACCGCGGTCAGCGCTCACCACCCGCGACTCGTTGACGTCGAGATCGCCCGCCAATAAGGCTCGAATATCGTCACCCACGGTTTGGGTAATGAGGCCCAAATCTGCTGAGGCTTTCGTAATCCCAAAACTGTCCGGGGGCGTCGCCAGCCCCACGTTTAGACTGCCACCCGGCGCGAGGAGGTCGATGTCCCCGCCGGCCACGCTAGCGATCTGGCTGAAATACAGATTGATGTCACCGGCATAAAGGCCTGGTGGAATGGGTGTGTCGTAGGCAATCGTGCGGAGCACGGTGGCTTGCGACGCGCCGGCCGAGGAATCAGCGAATATTTCTCGCTCAACGCGGTGTAATTCGCCGTCGCCCAGCAACGTCGCGATGGCCAGATTGCCTTGGGAATAATCTTTAGGCGTGCTCAATGCCGCGGTGCGCCCTGAGTTGCGCAATTCGTTAAAAAAGGCGTCGAGTACCGGCTGCAACTGGCGTTCGGGTGGCAGCGTCTTTAAGGTTGCTAGGGCCTCTGCGGGGCTTAGATCCGCTAGCCCAGGGAGCTGCACAGTGTATGAGCCGGTCTCAAAATAACGTTGTATGAAGGCGTCAAAATTGAGGCCGCGGGTGCCTAAACCGGCGAAAACACTGACCGCGCCACCCGGGCCTTGCAGCGCCCCGTTGACCGAATTGCCACGCGAGATAATCCCGCTACCGGTGCCAAGGTCGAGGTTGCGTCCGGTCTCCAAGACCAGCCGCCCGGGACCCCACAGCTCAATACCGCTGTTCAAGGGCAGTAGATAGCCTGGGAAACCGATGGTGGAATCGGTGGCCACGCGCTGGCTCTCATAGCGAATATCCCGGCCCGCCTTGAACACGGTCACGTCGCTGGCCAGCGTGTTTTGGATCCAGAAATAGGGATTAATGAGGTCTTGGCCGGCCGCAATTTCGGCCGGTCGTGAGAGGAACGTCAACGCGCCCAAGGCACTGACCACATCCCCGGTGTTGGCCACGATCACCGCGAGGGCAGCGTCGTGATTCGCGTGCAGGGGCGTGCTGGCCAAGGCGCCGGCGGACGGCGTTGGATCCAGCAATTTGAGCACTGCGCTCACCGAATCAGGCGTCGCGAATGACAGTGGCGCTTGGATGCCGGGCAGACCCGCAGGATCGGCGTCCGAGAGCCCGAAGGATGCGTTGAGGAATACCGAGTCTCCGGCCAACAGGCGCAGATTACCGGCGGTGGATGGGAACAGGGTAAAGCTGCCGTCCAAGGTGATATTGCCACTCACGGCGACCGCCTCAAGGGTGGGCGGATAGACTCGCAGCGGTAAGGAGTCGACTGCCCCGGAAAAGTCGTTTTCAAAGGCGCCGCCGGCAATCTGCGCGCCCTCTTGCAGCGTGATGTCGCCGTTGAAGGCTTGAATGCCCACGCGGCTAGCATCCGTATAGGACAAAAAATAACTGTTGCGAGTGCGGGTAATCGGCTGCTTCTGCACTGGCCCTTGAGCAATAAAGGTTGGGTTCACCACCGCGCTCAGCGTCACCGATCCCAGCGCCTGAATATCAAAGGCGCTAGCACCTAGCGCGAGCACCGGATAGAGCGGCGCATCCGCACCCGGGGACAGCGGGCGCCCACCCAGTAAGCTGCCCGCGGCCGCCAGCTTGGCGGTGCCTTTGCCGAGATAGAAAACCCCTCCTCGCACATCCCCGCCAACCCG
>CAIPNE010000839.1 GCA_903866355.1 uncultured Gammaproteobacteria bacterium | reverse complement strand
TGCAGCCCGCGTCCCGCAAAATTTGGGTGACGTTCTCCAGCGCCTGCCGGGTTTGAGTTTCAATATCCGCGCCGGCAAGTTTGCCGGTGCTATCCAAACCCAGTTGGCCCGAGAGCAGCACAAAGTCGCCGGCGCGCACGCCTTTCGATAACGGCAGTGCTTTACCGTCTGCCAGTCTTAGCTGACCGCCAATAATTTGATGGGACATCGTTGACTCCTTCATGTGGCTCGCGCTGAGGCGCGAAAGATTTTCCAGATACCCAAGCTCAACAACGGCAACGTAAACACGACCAAAAAACACCACGCAAGGCTGCCGTAACCCTGCGCGATGAGATCCACAATCCCCACCCGCGACAACCACAGACTAAGCCCGGTCATGATCGCCGCAAACAGCGCGTGACACCACGCAGGGAAAGCCCGCCCCGAGGTCTGGGTGCGCCAGGCATCCAGCCTTTCGTTAAGCCCCTGCAACACGCCAACGCCGGTTTGCACGATAGTCATGAACAACAATCCAACGTAAATCCACAGGCAAACGGGTGCCCCATAGTGCACTACCAGCCAGTAAGCAGGCACCGGCTCGGTAATGATCTGCGGGTAATTCGCCATGAAACTCAGATGCAGCAAGAGCGCGGGTAACACCCCAGCGCACGCCGCGATAAACGCCGCCCCCAAGGCCTGCCCGCGCCGTTCGATAGCGGTCGTGGAATACAGCAATACGGGCACCAGCGCGCTGTTGTACATCGTGAATTGGGCGGCATGGGTAAACCAGCCAGATTTCATCTCACCGCTACTCAGCGCCACCCAGATGTTATCCCCGCTCGCCTGCCACACCAAAGCACACAGGCTGACTAGCCCCAGACTGATAGCCACGGCGCCCGCGGTTAGCGTGACCGCCACCAGACGACGACCAAAGAAATTACACAGCACTACCACCGACAACATCAGCAGCGTACCAACCTGAGCGGGCATGCCGACGGCATCCCCCAACACGCGCCCAGCAGCCGCCCCGGTGACCGCCAGAACGATGATCAACAACACGATGAAACAAATTTCGTAGGCCACCCAACAGGGTCCCAGCAGGGTATGGAGAAAGTCACGATAGTTGTACACCCGAAACAGACGAGCGAACTCGAAACTAGCGGCGAGCACCGCCGTGAAGCCCAACGTGACCAGCGCAATGCCCGCTAAGCCACCCCACGGACCAAAGGCTGACACAAACTCCACCACTTCGCGTCCCGTCCCATACGCGCCACCCACCACGACCGACTGGAAAACACCCGCCGGAACCAAATAAATAGCGGCTAGCCTGCGCCAATTGAACATCAGAAGATTCCTTTGAAAACATCAACACGGCCCGCAACAGGGCGCGCGCCCAACCTTATATCAACCATTCAGGATGGCTGCTTGTAACGGTATTTTTAGGCTTGCATCTTAGCGTCATCAAACGTTAACAGGTGGCTCATGCCTGTTTCCCTGTGCGTGGATGCTGTTGAAATTGCTGCCGAGAGGCCTCGGTTAATACCAATAAAATCGGCCGGCGGCTTAAATCGAGCATCTAGAGAAGTGGTCCGCAGGCCCAAATAACCCACACGCAGCCCAAGGTTGGATGAGTCCTTGCAGATCGCCATCAGGCGATTGTCCAAACTTGGCACCGCGAGCTTGGACAATAAAAAAAGCGGCAGAGGAACGCCTAATAGGCTTCAAGCCAATGGGATCAGATAGTTTAAAACACTCCTCCGCGGCGATTACCCCTCACCACCGAGCCCGTCAAACATCACGCCACCGCCGGCGTTTTAAGCAAGACCCCCACTGTGCGGCGGGTGCTTGGTCGCCTGCGTCATCTCCAGCAGCGCACGCCCCACAGCAGCAACCACGCGCGGCCAATCGCCATGCATCGGTTGCCGGAAAAGTCGCGCAGTGGGATACCAAGGACTATCCGTGCGCGTGAGCAGCCAGCGAAAATCGGGCACGTAGGGCAATAGTACCCAGAGGGGTTTTGCCAACGCACCGGCGAGATGCGCCACCGAGGTGTCGACACTGATCACCAAATCCAAAGTATCGATCAACGCTGCGGTGTGGGCGAGGTCCAGAAGATTAGACTCATGACGACAGATTTCAGGATGCCGTGCGAACATCGGCAAGTCAGCGGGCCACACCTGGTCGTGCAAAGAGTGGAATTCTACCGGCAGCGCCAGCAGCGGCTCCAACAGCTCCAAAGCGATGCTGCGATTGCGATCGTTAGCATGTTGCGGGTTACCGAACCATACCAGCCCGACCCGCCATTGCCGACGCACGCCCAAGCGCACCCGCCACTGTGCAGCCAACGCCGGCGGGGGGCTTAAATAGGGCACCGCAGCGGGTATGGAACTCAGACGCGTGCCAAACGCCAAGGGCAAACTCAGCAGCGGACAGTGTCCGTCAAAGGGGGGCCGGGTGGCACCAACCGGCAACACGCTCAGACCGGGCGCGGGGGCCGGGAGCAACGGCACGAGGGCGGTTGGCACTTCCAAAATCACGCGCGCGCCGCGCGCCAATAACGCTGGCACATAGCGATAAAACTGCAGAAAATCGCCCAGCCCCTGCTCGGCGTAGACCAACAGGGTGCGGTTAGTCAGCGGCCCGTCGCCACGCCACGGCGGTGCTTCGAACTCGCGGTTAGCAAGCCCAGGAGCATGGTTTAGCCGGGCTTCATAACCCGCCCAACCCGCCGTGAAATCACCCAGCAATAACTGGTGTAGGGCTTGATTGATGCGCGCTTGAGAACACCCCGGCAGCAGCAACAAAGCACGCGCGTAGACCGCGGCAACTTCCGCCAGTCGGCCGCACTCGCCCAGCGCTGCTGCCAGGTTGAGGTAGGACTCTGCGTGCAAAGGCCGCAGCGCCAGCGCGCGTTCATAACAGGGCACGGCCTGCGCCGAGTGGTACGCATCACGCAACAGGTTGCCGAGGTTGTAATGAGCATCGGCGTGCGTGGAATCTAGAGCGATGACTCGTTGATAGCTTAGCCGCGCCTCTTCGCAACGATTGAGTTGGCGCAGTACGACGGCGCAATTGAAATGGAAAACCACGGTGGCTGGACTGAGTACCGCGGCCCGTTCGTAGCACTGCAGCGCGCCGGCGAGTTCCCCTGCCGCGTGACTTGCGTTGCCCAATCGATACCACCCTTTGGCGAAGTCCTTATCCACGGCAACCGCCTGCGCGAAGCTTGCCCGGGATGCCTGCACCTGACCCGACTTGCCCAACGCGATGCCCAACTGGTAATGGGCCTCTGGGTATTGCGGATTGACGGCCACTAGCGCCCGCAACGCCTCGCAAGCAGGTTCCAGATAGCCAGCGTCGAGCAGCGCCACGGCCTGCTCCAGCGGCCGCTCCTGCGGGCGCGCACGGCCGGACTTCGGCGTGGGTTTAGGCGGGCTCATCCGTCAGGGGACCTCGTCAAGCCGCAGCGAACTGGCGGGCGCGGCGCGCTGACCCACCGATGGATACTGACCGACGGTCGTTGCGCGCGAGTGTCCACCGCCAGCGCCTAGTGTTAGGGGACAGCGGCCAAGTTTGCCGACTTTAAATGACAAAACCCTGACAAGACCATGGCAGCGCCGCTGGGGGGTGTTGACGATTGACCGAGTAGGTGCGGGTTCTGATTGGCCGCGTGATGCCAATCCACGTCCTCCCCAATGGGTGTTCGCGCCACCTTACTCGGTGGGTCGCCGCCGCGACGTAAATCGCTAGAACAGCGGTGGGCGCGTGGGTACCGTTGGCGGTGATTTGGGCACCGGCGTTGTGAGTCGATCGGCTTGCGTCACCCAGCCCCCGCCCATCGCCTTGTAGGTGTTTACCGAAGAGGTCAGCAGCTGCGCACGCAGCCCAGCCAAGGATAACTCCGCTGGGAACAGGCTCTGTTCGGCCTGGAGC
>CAIPNE010000838.1 GCA_903866355.1 uncultured Gammaproteobacteria bacterium | reverse complement strand
GGGAGCAGGCCACACTCTCTGGGTTTGTTATTTTCGATTTGCGGAATAAGAACCAGCGACCGGGTCGAAACCCCAAAACGGGCGAGGAAATACCGATTTCCGCGCGCCGGGTGGTGACCTTTAAACCCGGGCAAAAACTGAAAGCACGAGTGGAAGCGTATGCTGGAAGCATCGAACAATAACGAGTTACCCGCGATCCCGGGCAAGCGCTACTTCACCATTGGTGAGGTCAGCGAGCTGTGCGCGGTCAAGCCGCACGTGCTGCGTTATTGGGAGCAGGAGTTTCCTCAGCTCAAGCCGATCAAGCGGCGTGGGAACCGTCGGTACTACCAGCGTCAGGATGTCATTCTTATTCGTCAAATTCGTAGCTTTTTATACGAACATGGTTTTACCATTGGCGGTGCCCGGCAGCGTTTAGCCGGCGATGAGGTCAAGGCTGACTCCAGTATGAGTCAGCAAATTGTTCGCCAACTGCGAATTGAACTCGAAGAGGTGCTCGACATCCTTCGCCGTTAACTTCGCCGGTGTTAGGGCACACAAGTGCCCGTCAATGCCAAAATAAAGTCTCCTTAACGGTGCGCCGTTTGGAGCCAATGAGTTTGTCTGTAGTCGGGGCGTAGCGCAGCCTGGTAGCGCACCGCAATGGGGTTGCGGGGGTCGCGAGTTCGAATCTCGCCGCCCCGACCAATCAGACATCTAAAAACTCACCCCAACTAACCGCCGCCTCACGCTACTGCGTGAGGCCGTGCGTCGCCTCCGGCAGGCCCAATCGCCAATCGGCACTCCACGAATGCAACACTTAGCCGCTAAGATAACGGGTGCCGACAGCCAAGCTCACCGCGTGAACGAGCCTGTGCTGCCCAGCCAAGTACACTTAAGTCAACGTTCTAAAATGGCATAAAAATTATGTGTGGAATTGTCGGGGCGGCAGCCCAGCGAGACGTCGCGGCTATTTTATTAGAAGGCCTTAAACGCTTGGAATATCGGGGCTATGACTCGGCCGGTTTAGCCGTGATCAGTCACCAGCGGTCCATCGAACGCCTGCGGGTGAAAGGGAAGGTCGCAGGCTTGGAGGAGGCGCTAGGCGTTACCCCGCTCACGGGCGGGGTGGGTATTGCCCATACCCGGTGGGCAACGCACGGCGAACCCAGCACCCGCAATGCCCACCCGCACATGAGCCGCGAGGCGGTGGCGCTAGTGCATAACGGGATCATCGAAAATCACGCGCGTCTGCGCGCAGAACTCATCGCCGCCGGTTATGAGTTCAGCTCGGAAACCGATACCGAGGTGGCGGTTAATCAGGTGCATGCGTTTTTGAGCACCGGCCAGGATCTGTTGCAGGCCGTTCGGTCCACCGCGGTGAGATTGGAAGGCGCTTTCGCGTTTGGGGTCATTTCGCGCGCCGAACCAGACCGCCTTGTCGCCACTCGGCGCGGCAGCCCGCTGGTCATTGGTTTGGGAATCGGTGAGAACTTCATTGCCTCAGACGTTTTCGCCTTGCTGCCTGTCACGCAGCGTTTCATTTTCCTCGAAGATGGCGATACCGCCGACATCACCCGCACCAGCGTTGTCATTTACGACGCTAACGGTCAACCCGTGGTGCGGCCAGAGTCGGTGTCGCGTCTCAGTGCCGATGCGGCGGAGAAATCCGGTTACCGACACTTCATGTTGAAGGAAATTTTTACCCAGCCGAGAGCGATTGCCGACACCCTTGAAGGCCGCGTTGAGCACGGACAGCTTAGCGCCGACTTGCTGGGGCCGCAGTCCGATGCACTGTTGGCGGGCGTGCGGGCGGTCAATATTGTTGCTTGTGGTACCAGCTTTCACGCCGGGACGGTGGCTAAGTATTGGTTGGAGGGGCTGGCCCGGATCCCCTGCACGGTGGAAGTGGCCAGCGAGTTCCGCTACCGCAGTCCGGTGGTACGTGACCACACGCTATTCGTCACGATTTCCCAATCTGGTGAGACCGCCGATACCTTGGCCGCGCTGCGTGAGGCTCGGCGCTTGGGTTTCGCCCATAGCCTGGCCATCTGTAATGTGCCGGAGAGCTCGCTCACCCGCGAATCTGAGCTCGTCTTAATGACGCGGGCAGGTCCGGAGATTGGGGTCGCTTCGACCAAAGCGTTCACCACCCAACTGGTGGCACTGATGTTGTTGACGATCGCTTTGGGCCGGGCGCAGGGCATGCCGCTAGCGCTGCAGGCAGAGCTGTTGGCTGCGCTAGAGGGTTTACCCGGCAAAGTGAACGCCGTGTTGGAATTAAACGATCCCATCGCGGCCTTGGCAGAGAAATTTGTCAACAAAGAGCACGCGCTATATCTCGGGCGTGGGTCCATGTTTCCGATCGCCATGGAAGGCGCGCTGAAATTAAAAGAAATCTCCTATATCCATGCCGAGGCCTACCCCGCAGGCGAACTCAAACACGGCCCGCTGGCCTTGGTGGACGACGAAATGCCGGTGATTGCGGTGGCACCTAACAACGAGCTACTGGAAAAACTAAAGTCCAACCTCGAGGAAGTGCGCGCGCGCGGTGGGCAGCTATTCATTTTTGCTGATAGTCAGGTGACAGTGGCTGCCAATTCGGCGATCCACGTGACCGCGATCCCGGCAGTGCACGACGCCATTGCACCGATTGTGTACACCGTGCCACTCCAACTCTTGGCCTACCATGTGGCCGTGCTCAAAGGTGCCGATGTCGACCAGCCGCGTAATTTGGCGAAGTCGGTGACGGTAGAATAATCCAGGACCACCGGAGGGGCCGTGTGCGAAAACCGCTAGCGCCGCCTGTGTGCGTGGAGAAGTGAGCCCGCCAGAACGCACTGGGCGGGCGCGCTTCGCGCACTGGGCTGGGTCGCGTCAGGCGTGCTATCAGGACGGCCCGGTTTGCGGTGCCCGTCGCAGCTTGCGATGACCACGCCAATAATCGTGCGCATTGATCCCGATCTCTGGGCGCTGATTCCCGGTTACTTGGCTAATCGGCAGCACGATTTGGCGCGGCTGCCAGGTTTGTTGGAAGCCGCAGACTGGCTGGCCTTAGCGTTCATGGGACACGGTATGAAAGGCTCGGGTGGGAGCTATGGCTTTGATGCTATCAGCGAGTATGGCGCCCGTATTGAACGGGCGGCACAGACCGCGCAGGGTGATGTGGTGCGTGGTGTGGCGGCAGAACTCGCCGACTACCTCGCACGAGTCGAAACGCTGCCGGACACTTGATGAACCTCGCAGCGCCTAAGGCGCCTCTCGCGAGCCCGGCGGTTTCGCCCTCCGCGTTGCAAGACCCGTCGAATTGGTTTTTCTATTTCGTTGCCGTGGCCCTGGGTCTCGCCTTCTCTGTGGTGCTGTTGTTGTTGGCGTGGCGAAATGCGATAGAAGACGGCACGCGCGCTTTTGCCTTCGAGACTCTCACCGTAAACGAGCTCGCGCGCCAAAACTTGCGCGCCGCCCACGCGGCACTCGAGGCTTCTGCGGCTTTTCTAGCAGAGGTGCCACCGGCGGCAGCCGCGGACGGATTCGACGCCTTTGCTGCCCAACTGCTCGCCCGTAATCCTTTCATGACAGGACTGGTTTGGTACCAGCGCGATGCCACACCAGCGGCGCAACTGCGTTTGATGGCGCGGCCCGCGCTGGCCGGTGCGCAATTTCCTTTGCTGCTGGCGCGGCAGGCCATGCTGTCTTGGCAACCCGAGACGACCGGGTTGCCGGACTACACGGCAGTGACCCCACGCGTATTGCCGCACGAGCAAACAGCACTGGGCCACTATGGGTTGGTCCTTGCGGTGTCGCCGAGTCTGCGCTGGCCGGGTACGGAGAACTGGGTGGTCGCCGAGATAGATTCTAAATTGCTGTTGGGCGAATCCACAGCAGCTTCCAGATTGGGCTTGCGCCTGTATCTGGAAAGTGAAGGCATCGAAATCGTGGGCGAGGCCACCAATGGCCGCGAGGCGGTGGAGATGGCGCGGGCGCTGCGCCCGGATGTGGTGGTGCTGGATATTCACATGCCCGAACTCACGGGCATCGAAGCCGCCCGCC
>CAIPNE010000837.1 GCA_903866355.1 uncultured Gammaproteobacteria bacterium | reverse complement strand
TCGGGTGACGGCTATTCGGCCGGCTACTACAGCTATCTGTGGTCGGACACGCTCACCGCCGATGCCTTCGAAGCCTTCACGGAAGCCAAGGGCCCCTACGACCCGGCCGTGGCCAAGCGCCTGCGCGATAACGTCTTCGACGTGGGCAACACCGTAGACCCGGCGGACGGCTACCGCGCGTTCCGCGGCCGCGACCCGGGCATTGGCGCGCTGATGCGCAAGCGTGGGTTCCCGGTGCCCTGAAGGCGCCTGCCTTGTTGGGGGCTTGCTCCGTGCAAGCTCCCTCTAACGAGAAAATTCCACTTCTCAGACCGACGATTTGGTGGGGGGATTACCCAAAGATTGGAAGATGCCGGCACGGGAATGGCACTCCGCCAGAGCACAGCTCTCGCTGGTGTCCGGTGATCGGTTCGATACGGCGATTTAATCAACCGGCCCGATTCACACAAGATTCCTGACATCCCCATTGCCAATAGGCTCCTGAGCTCATTTTTTCGAATTAATGAAAAAAACCTTAACCCAAATACTTCCAGTTGAATCTGATTCGGTTTCGATATTCTCTGCAAAGTACATTCGATACACGCCCGTGACCGTAAAAACACGCTCGATTACAGCGCGCCCTCCTTTAAATCGAAGACCAAGCAATGATTTCGGCGAGAATGAAACGACTGCAGCTGTTCGAAAGCCCGGAAACTGCCCAGTTGTCTCTGGAGAAAAAACTGACACGATATATAACCAATCGCCGTTGGGGCGCTCGATTGACCAACTTCCAAACCTTCTCCAGTCGGCGCACACAGGCACTATAGAGGTGATATAAATCGCAGATCGCATCTCCTGACAAAGCGGATACTGTGTCGTCGGATCAACTGAATGGCACGTAGGGACTTGCGATGCGGATAATAAAAAAATCGCCACGCATTGAGCACGAAGGAATTTAGCCGGATGCATGACGTTAATTTGCTAGAACTGCAAGTGCCAATGAGGCGGAGACTGCTCGAGCGCTACAGAAGATGTAACCGCTTCGGCCGCCTTGCGAAATGAAATAACTTGCTTATCACTCATACCGACACTCTGGATTTCTTACATCTCCGCGGAACTTATCCAAGAAAATGCTAGGGCGTCAAGTGATGCCAGTTGAAACTGATGTGCGATTGTTGAAATTTCTATGCCGACGGCAAGGGAATGGGGGTTCTCGGTGACAATGCAAACGGGCCGTCAGTTCGTGGCGCGGGCACTGACCACTCGCCTGCCGCACGACAAACGAGCAGGGCGCCCTCCGATGTGGAGGGGTAATTCCCCCCACTTTCGATGGCTCTGGGAAGTACGGCTCAGCGGCCCCTGAGCGCAGCGAAGTCGAGTGTTATCAGGCCACCGACGATACGGCGAAGGACAGACGGCTTGAATGCCTTCAATCGATGATCGATGGCCGTGATATCCCGGTACGTGCCGCTTTCCACGGGGCCAATCCAGTAGCGACTGTTGTCCCCGAAAGGCTCCGTCACCGCGAAGTTGTCGCCCCGATATCGGAACGTCGCTCTGACATCACTGCCACCCACTCGGGCGCTACCGATTTCAACGTCGGACACTTCCTCCGTTGAGCCAACGACAGCCATGAGATTGCGTAGCCCGCAATAAACCATATCCACTTCGACCGCGAACAATTACCCTTGTTCGTCTTTGATTGGATAGGTCTTGATGGCGAACGGCCTCAGCAGGTTTGCGGCGGCAGGTCTTCAGGGCGCGCGAACGCGTCGCTGTCGTCTTCGCCTTCGCGGACCACGAGGCAGGGGAAGTCTTTTTCCACCAGCAGCGAAACTTCGCCGGCCTTGCCATCCGCACCAGCCGGCAACGCCACCGTGGCGCGCATGCCAACCTCGCGTGGGTCTTGCGCCCATGCCGTCGCTTCCGCGCGCGGCCAAGTAACACGCAACTCGACACCATGGGCGCCGGTCTTCAGTTCCGCGGTGGCGGCATCGCCGTCGCCTAGCGCGAAGGCATAGGCTAGCGCCCCACCGAGGGCCGGCATGGACTCGCCGGTTTCACCAGCGGCCAGCAACTGTTCCACTTCCGCGCGCATCAAGCGCAAGCGCAGGGTGTTAGCGCGAATACGCAGCTTCATCCCACGTCCCCGGCAGCCAGACGCGCCACGGCGGCCTTGGCCAAGTCGCCAAGGCCTTCGCCACCGGCGGCGGCGTGCGCAATGATGTGCGCGCGCATGGGCGGCGCCCAGAACTTGCGCAGGTGCCCGGCAACCGCCAGCGGCGCTTCAGCAGGCGTGGCTTCCGCCACAAAGAAAGAGGCGATTTGGTTCACCATCTTCACCAAGTTTTCGGTATCCATCCGTCCTCACTCCACGCTCTCGGC
>CAIPNE010000836.1 GCA_903866355.1 uncultured Gammaproteobacteria bacterium | reverse complement strand
TTAAATTCCCCCACGAAAGGATAGCTACCCGGCGCCAACGGCCCAATGAACAAGGTGGCGGTGGCGTTGCCCGGAATAATCTTCTCGCGTTTGAGCGAATAGCTCTCGAATTCCTCGGGCGTTGGATCGAGATTTTTAATGACCACTTTTACTTTGGTCTGGGCCGGAATTTTCACCACGGCGGGCTCAAATTGGTGGTTTCGAATCAGCAATTCGACGACTGGTTCGCTGGCCGCCGCCGTGCCAGAAAGCAGCACCGACAGCACAAAAAGATGGCCAGCCCAGCGACGAATCACGGGGCGGTTGGCGTTCATGGTGGCATTCATAAGAGACTCCTAATCAGTTGGTTGTAATGCTAATGATATAGATTCTCATTTGCAACACAGAGTTCACCACTGTTATTTCGACCACACGCAAGCACGCCATCTTTGACCCGACGGATGTCGCCCGTCGCTGCGGGTATCGCGCGGCGACGCGTGCCCGCGCGACCCACCAAAAGGATCAGGCATAGCGCGCTGCCCGACGCCCCACCCACGGCAGGGCTAATTCAAGTTGCCCGCCCAAACTGTATAGCGTTTCTTCATCACCCAGCCGCCCCACGAACTGCATGGCCAAAGGCAATCCCGCCTTGCTCTGCCAGAGCGGCAACATGAGCGCTGGTTGTCCGGTGGTATTAAACAACGCCGTGAACGCCGAATACTCTTGGATGATCTGTTGCCACCATCTGTGAACATCCACACCGGCCGCGTTTTGGTCGAGCTCCCCGAGCTTGGCCACATCCCGGGCCAGACCCGGCGTGAGCAACACATCGTAGTCACGCATCACCGTGCCGACCGCGCGGCTGGCTAGATTTTGCCAAGCCATCGCCTCTTCCATTTGGATGGCTTTCAGAGACTGCGCATAGCGGTAGACATCCAAGGTCACCGCCTCCACGGTTTTGGGCCCAATTTTGCGCCCGGTAGCGGCCGCAAATTGCTCCATGAAGTAGCCCAAAGTGGCCGCCCACAAGCGCACCGAGGACTCGTTATAGCGCTCGGCGTCGTAATTCACCCGTACCGAGCTGCACTCGTGTCCCAGTTCCACCAACAGCGCACGGGTGGCGTTAAGTCGGGCGCGAACCTCGCGGGTGATGGGGGCCGCGCCGGGGAGTCGATCAATCACCCCAATGCGCAGCTTCCCGGGGGGCGTCATGGCGGCGGCCAGAAAGCCGCGCCGCGGCGGCGTGGCGGTGTAGAAGTAGCCATCGTCTGGTCCGGCCAAGGCGTCGAGCAGTGCGGCGGAGTCACGAATCGTGCGGGTTTCGGCAAACTCGACGGCCATACCCCACAAGAATAAGCCCGCATCCGGTCCGGTGGGCGTGCGCCCACGGGTAGGCTTCATCCCAACGAGTCCGTTGCAGGCGGCGGGGATACGAATAGAGCCCCCACCGTCGTTAGCATGCGCAATCGGCACCATGCCAGAACCCACCGCAGCACCCGCGCCCCCCGAAGATCCCCCGGCCGAATAGTCGAGATGCCAAGGATTGCGAGTCGGTCCATACAGGACACTTTCTGAGCTCGCGTTGAACGCCATTTCGGGAGTGGTTGTAGTCCCCACCGTGACCAATCCTGCCGCGCGGCAGCGTTGCATGAGTTCGGTGTCGTTGCCCATCTGCGCGCCTTCAGCCAAGCGCGATCCCGCACTGCTGCGCATCCCTTTGAAGTGCATCCCGAATTCTTTTACCAAGAACGGCACGCCGCGAAACGGCCCAAACGACAACCCCGCCTTGATCTGCGTGTTAGCCATGTCGCGCAACTGTTGAACCACACAATTGACCTGCGGATTGAGTCGCTCGATGGCATCGATGGCGCTATCAACCAAATCCGTTGGCGAGACCTCGCCACGGCGTACCAAGTCGGCAAGACCTAAACCATCGTAGTGACTGTATTCGGCAAAAATCATGTGCAGCGCTCCCGAGGAATGAAAAGACCCACAGCTCTAGCCCATCAGACGACAGGCATAGCGATGAGCCTAAACGAGGACGCCTCTGGGAGCGACTCCCACGGCTGAGCGGCGCGTGGCGGGTACGCGGGCCAATAGCCATCACGCTGGATCCGCAGGTTTTAGCGACCCGCTCGCACCCTACGCCACACTAAGCAAAGCACCACCAGCACGGCCATGGCAACCAACCCCAAAGACCAATCGTGGACTTGCTCCAAGACGGCACTGAACTGCGCCAAATCGTGCCCATAACGTGCCCATAGCCAATACCCTAGGCCCACGAAAACCGGCACGCTCAATAACGCGGCCAAACCGTCTAGTAACAGAAAAGTGAGCAACGGCACGCCCAGCGAGCCTGCCGAGAAAAAAACCAAACTGCGCAAACCCGGCAGAAAGCGCGCCAGAAACAGGCCCTTGGCACCGTGTCGCGCGTAGAACTGCTCCACCCGCAGGCGTTTCTCGGGAGGGAAAAACTGCCGCGCCAACGTGGACTCCAGCAACCGTCCGCCCAAGTGCCGTCCTCCCATAAAAATCAGCGTGTCCCCGGCGAGAACCGCGACATACATAAGGATGCTGACTGCCAGCCAAGAGCGATCTTCAATGTGGGCCAATGCGCCTGCCACCAGCAGGATCAAGTCCTCGGGTATTGGCAGACCTAAACCGCATAACACCAAAATAAAAAAAGGCCCCCACAGCGAGAGCAGCGGGCCTTGGAGATGCGTTAGGAAAGTCTCGAGCATGGAAGATTCATCGAGGAGCTGTGGGGATGGGCTCAGGGCCGCCCAGCATCGCTTAGCCATCTGCCCATTTCAACCCTCCCCCCAAACCCACCGCTAGCGCCAGCAAAAAACGGCGCAAGGCAGCCTAACTGGCGGTGGTCAAATCGCATTCCCACGCCCATGCGGGGCGTGAAAATCGAGAATCGGCCCCAGCGGCACGATACCGCTGGGGTTGATCACCGCATGACTTTCAAAATAGTGGCGCTTGGCATGCTCGAGGTTGAAGGTCTGCGCCACTCCGGGCCACTGATAGAGCTCGCGGGTGTAGGCCCATAGGTTGGGGTAGTCGACCAGACGCCGCAGATTGCACTTGAAGTGCCCGACATAGACCGCATCGAACCGCAGCAGGGTGGGTAGCACGCGCCAATCTGCTTCCGTGGGCGCATCGCCCACCAGATAACGCGTCACGCCCAGTTGTGCTTCCAGCACGTCCAAGGTGGCGAACAGTGCCCGCACGGCTTCCTCATAGGCACTCTGTGTGGTCGCAAAACCCGCGCGATAAACCCCATTGTTGAGGGTGTCGTAAATGCGCGCGTTCAGCGCGTCAATCGCGGGGCGCAGCGCGACGGGATAAAAATCACCCGGCGTCGCACCCACGCCATCGAAGGCCGTGTTGAACA
Source organism: uncultured Gammaproteobacteria bacterium (assembly GCA_903866355.1). GTDB lineage: Bacteria > Pseudomonadota > Gammaproteobacteria. Next base: position 1,216 of record CAIPNE010000836.1, on the reverse strand, counting down.
TACGGATGATATCAGAGGACTCATTGTTGACAATTCTATGGGTCTGCCGGTCCCAAAGCACCGGCACAGTGACCCGCCCCGAATAGTGTGGGTCGGCGGCCCGGTAGACCTCGTACAGATAGTCTGCGCGGTGTAGCGGATCACTGATCACCCCGGGGCCTGGGGCAAAATTCCAGCCATGCTCCAGCATGCGCCAGTGCACCACCGACAGCGTAATCGCTGTCTCCAAGCCTTTTAGCTGGCGATAGATCAGTGTGCGCTGGGCCCAGGGGCAAGCCAGTGATACATACAAATGATAGCGCCCTACTTCAGCGCGGAAACCCCCCTCACCGGTCGGGCCCGCCTGTCCATCGGGGGTAACCCAATGACGAAACTGTGAGTCCGGACGCACAAAGCGTCCGCCGTTGTTAGCGGTGTCGTACCACTGGTCGTGCCAGCTACCTTCGATCATCACACCCATCTGGAGATACCTCTAAAACGCGCCGTGATTTTTTTAACGCTCGCCCTGCACCAGTACGCCACTGGCGGCCAGCGCCGCAATCTGTGCCGCTGAATAACCCAAAATGCCGGACAACACCGCCGCGTTGTGCTGCCCTAACAGGGGTGCTACGAGGTCTGGCAATTCGGGCTGTACGGAAAAACGCAGCGGGAAACCGGGGATGCAAAATTCGCCCAGTAGGGGATCGTTAATGGTGCGAACCGTGCCGCGCGCCTTGAAATAGGGGTGGTCGATCGCATCCGCTGGACTCAGCACCGGCGCGGACGGCACGCGGTGTTGTTCCAGCACTTCGAGCACCGCTTGGGTGGTGGGGAACGTCGCCACCCAAGCCTCAATCAGCGGCGTGAGCTCACCTTGATTGGCCGCACGCAGCGCCAGCGTGAGGTAGCGCGGATCGTGTTCGAGATCGAGCCGCCCCATCGCCTCGCACAGACCTCGCCATTGCAGTTGCAGGGCGAGAATGACGAGATACCCGGTGGGTCCCTTGAAAATACCAAACGGCGCCACCAGCGGATGATGCGGGCCCGAACGGTGCGGAACGTACGCCCCTTTGGTGAGCGTGTGACCCTGGATCGGAATTTCGAAGGCGTGAAACATGGCGTCGATCATGGCGATATCCATCCACTGCCCAAGCCCCGTGCGCTCGCGATGAAACAACGCATAGCCGATCGCAGCAAACGCATGGACCCCTGTGGAGACATCCGCGATGCTCAGTCC
>CAIPNE010000835.1 GCA_903866355.1 uncultured Gammaproteobacteria bacterium | reverse complement strand
GCCACGGCGTTAACAGCACAAGCACCTCTCGGCGCCAACAGCAGTGCCCAGCGAAGCATCACCCGCTCCGGACCACTCACCGGTAGTGAGTTAGACGGCCCCGTTCATTTCCTCTACGACAACACCCCGGTCACCTGTTTAATCCTGAATGCCAACCTAGAGGTGCTGCTCACTAATCGTTTTAGTGTGCAGGCTTTTGGCTATCAAGCTGCAGAAGTTCAGCAGCAGCAGGTGTTGGATTTTTATGCCCCGGAAGATCAGGCGCGGGCCGGGGAATATTTACAGGGTGCCCTCGAGCATCCCGACCGTCTGCATCGGTGGGAAATTCGGCGACGAAAGAAAAATGCCGAACTCCTGTGGGTGAGAGAAACCGCACGGGTGCTCACTTGCCACGGCGAGCCGATCGTCCTGCTCACCTGCGAAGACATCGATGAGGCCTATCGGCTGTCGGAAAAACTTAACTTCCACAGTACCCACGATGACTTAACGGGTCTAGCGAACCGCAAAACCTTGGAGGAGCGTTTAGCGCGGGTGCTGGAAAGCGCACACAGCGAAGGTTCCGAACATACTTTAGCGATTATCGATATTGATCAGTTTCGGATTCTCAACGATGCCTGTGGGCATACGGCCGGGGACGAGTTATTGCGGCAAATCGCGCGCATTCTGAAAACGATCAGCCGTAAACGCGACACCCTAGCCCGCATCGGCGGTGATGATTTTGCGCTGCTGGTCGAAGACTGTCCGCCGCGTCAGGCCACGGCCGCTCTGGAAGCGGCCCGTCTCGCGGTAGAAGCTTTCCAGTTCGTGTGGAACGAACGCACTTTTAGAGTCTCTTTGAGTATTGGTGTGGCCGCGATTAATCGGCATTGCGACAGTGTCGCCGGTGCGCTGAGTATGGCCGATGCGGCGTGTTACGCCGCCAAAGATGCTCGCCACAATCGCATCCATCGTTATGAGATAGACGATGTCAGGATGTTGTCTCGGCAGGGACAAATGCGTTGGACTACCCGTATTAACGACGCCTTGCGTGACAATCGCTTTGAGCTATTCCTGCAGCTCATCGTGCCCAGCGAGGGATCTGGCACCGGCGACCATTACGAAATATTGATCCGGATGCGCGACGAGCGCGGCCAACTGGTCATGCCGAATGAATTTCTGCCCGCCGCTGAACGCTATAACCTCGCGGTCAAAATTGACCGCTGGGTGGTGAACCACACGTTGTGTTGGCTGCACGACAACCCACGTTTACTGGAACGCCTGCACTTATGCGCCATCAATCTTTCTGGTCAATCGTTTGGTAACGATGATCTCCTGACGTTCATCCTTGAACGCATCGATTCCTGCCGTATTCCCGCCCATAAACTGTGTTTTGAAGTGACCGAAACGGCCGCCGTGTCCGACATCGTACAGGCGGGAAGGTTTATTCAAACGTTGCAGGCGCGTGGCTGCCTGTTTGCGTTAGACGACTTCGGTAGTGGCTTCTCCAGTTTTTCTTATTTGAAAAATCTACCCGTTGATTTCCTTAAAATTGACGGCGCTTTCGTGCGCGGGATGGCGGTGGATTCAGTCGATCTTGCGATGGTAAAGTCGATCAATGAAATCGGTCACCTCATGGGCAAACGCACGGTGGCAGAATTTGTGGAGAACGAAAGCATTTTGGCGTTACTGCGCGCGCTTGGTGTGGATTACGTGCAGGGTTATGGCATTGGTAAGCCAATGCCACTGTCGAGTTACGAAGGGCTAGAAGCCTAGCTTTGGCCTTAACCGGCCGTGGCGCGCGCCAAGGCGACTTCAAAAGTGCCCTCCCCGATCGCAAACGATTCCACCGCGAAACCTACCGGGGTGGTCGTCTCGTTTAAGGCCAGCGCCAGCACTTCGCCACAGATGTAGTCAGTGTGCCGGGCAATTGCTGCGGCAAGGCGCGGTGGCGCGCTAAAACTGACGACAATACGATCGGTTAAAGCGAGATCGGCCTTCTTGCGCAGGCTTTGAATACAGCGCACGGCTTCTCGCGCCAGACCTTGCTCGCGCAACTCCTCCGTGAGCGTGGTATCCAGCGCCAGCGTTATCCTGCCCTCTTGCGCCACCAGCCAGTGACCAATTTCTTCGCTCACGATTTCAACGTCCGCAAGCTCCAGCGTGACCGGCTCACCGGCGACCTCTAGGGTCCAACTCCCTGCCGCAATGAAGCCTGCCACTTCGGCACTCGACAATGCGGTAATCAGCGCCGCCACGGTTTTCATCTGTTTGCCCAGACGGCCGCCGAGGCGCTTGAAATTCGCCTTGGCGGAGCGCGTCACCAGTCCCTGACTATCCGCGACGTACTCAATCTGGCGAACATTGACCTCCTCCAGAATGATATGGCGCACGGCATCAATCTCGGCCGCATCGATCGCTTCTGGACCACTCACCAACAAAATTCGCGTGAGCGGTTGACGAACATTCAGCGCGGCGCGGTTACGCAGCAGCAGCGTGAGCGACACGATGCTACGCGCCAAGCCCATGCGACCCTCCAGCGCTAAATCCGTCAAACCCGCCGTCACACTAGGGAAGTCGCTGAGATGGACCGAGGGCGGCACCTCACGGCCGGTGGTCTCATTGAGGCCACGATATAGCCACTCACTAAAAAATGGCGCGATGGGGCTCATCAGTTTGGCCACCGTGATCAGACACTCATAGGTGGTCTGATAGGCACAGAGTTTGTCGTTGTCGCCGTGGGTGTCTTCGCCGCGCCGGGTAGCCCAGAAACGTTCGCGTGAGCGCCGGATGTACCAATTGGAGAGTTCTTCGACAAAGGTCTCAATGGCCCGCGCCGCGTGGGTCGCGTCGTACTCTGCGTAGGCTTGGTCGACGGTGCCAATGGTGGAATTTAGACGGCTCAAAATCCAGCGGTCCAACTCTTTGCGGGCGGTGATATCGATGCTGGCTTCGGCATAGGTAAAGCCATCAATGTTGGCGTAGCTCGCTAAGAACCGGTAAATATTCTCCAACGTGCTAAACAACTTGTTACGGGTTTCGACGAGGCCCCGTGGCGAAAACTTCATGTTGTCCCACGGTGGTGAGTTGCTCATCATGTACCAGCGCACGATGTCCGCGCCGTGTTCGGCCACCACTTTAAACGGGTCGACGGTGTTGCCTTTGGACTTGGACATTTTCTCGCCGTTCTCGTCGAGAATGAGTCCGTTGACCACGCAGTTTTTAAACGCCACGTTGTCCATTGCCAAGGTCGCAATGGCGTGCAGCGTGTAGAACCAGCCGCGGGTTTGATCCACCCCCTCGCAAATGAAATCCGCCGGGAAACTGCGCTCAAACTCGGCTTTGTTCTCGAACGGATAGTGCCACTGCGCGAACGGCATCGCGCCGGAATCAAACCACACATCCATCACATCGACGACGCGCCGCATGGTGCCGCCATCTGGCGCCGGCCACACCAGGGTATCCACGAAGGGCCGGTGTAGATCGAGAGTTGCCTCCGGCGGGAGCTGCTCGCCACAACGCTCGCGCAGTTCTGCCAAGGAGCCAATCACCTCGAAATAAGTAGAGTCTGGGTGGTCGGAAATCCAAATGGGCAATGGCGTGCCCCAGTAACGCTTACGCGACAGCGCCCAGTCCACGTTGTTCTCCAGCCAATTGCCAAAGCGCCCGTCGCGAATAGCAGGGGGTTGCCAGTTAATCGTCTGGTTGAGCGCGACCAGCCGGTCTTTGACGGCCGTGGTGCGAATGAACCAGCTTTCTACCGGATAGCTCATCAGGGGCGTGCCCTTGCGCCAATCGTGCGGGTAATTATGCACATAG
>CAIPNE010000834.1 GCA_903866355.1 uncultured Gammaproteobacteria bacterium | reverse complement strand
CGTACTGAGTGTCTCTCGGCTTTTGGTGCTACCGCCTGCAAGGCGCTATACCGCTGCCTTGAGTGTCGTGAACCTTTCGAATATTTCAAAGCCTTCTAACCCGTTATGGTCCAGCATTTTTACCCCATTCCGATTGCCGAGGTGCGCCGAGAAACTGACGACGCCGTGTCGCTGAAACTCGCTGTGCCGGCAGATCTTACGGCGGCGTTTTCTTTTCGACCCGGGCAACACCTGACCCTGCGCCGGGAATTCAACGGGGTCGAAGTGCGGCGCAGCTACTCGCTGTGTACCGGGGCCGATGCGGGTGAATGGCGCATTGGTATTCGGGCGCTGCCCGGCGGGGTTTTTTCTACATGGGCTAATGCCGCCTTGCGCGCGGGCGAGGTCATCGAGTGCATGCCGCCGGACGGCTTGTTTTCGCCCGTGCTAGCGCGCACGCACGCTAAACATTATGTGTTGATTGCGGCGGGCAGTGGCATTACGCCCTTGCTCTCAATTGCGCGATCAGTCTTGAGCAGCGAGCCGCACAGCCAAGTCACCCTGCTTTATGGTAACCGTCGCCCGAGCACCGTGATGTTCCGGGAAGATTTGGAAGGCCTCAAAAATACCTATCTCCAGCGCCTGTCCGTGCACCATGTGTTTTCGCGCGAAGCCCAAGAAGTGGCCCTGGCCAATGGCCGGCTCGACCGCACCAAGTTGCAGCTATTCCTCGACCAGCTCATTGCGCCAGAGAGCATCGACGAGGTATTTCTGTGCGGGCCCAACGCCATGTTGGACGAACTTGCCGCCACTTTTCGCGCGGCCGGTGTGGCCGCCGAAAAAATTCATCTTGAGCGTTTTGGCAGCGACGATGTCGCCGAATTGCCGCCGGTGGCAGCAAGCGATCTGGAAGTGGACAGCGCTCAGACCACGGTCACCGTGATCGCCGATGGCACGACGCGCAGTCTGCGGCTGGCGCCCGGTGGGGCCACAATCCTTGATGCGGCGCGCGCGGCGGGGATCGACCTACCTTTCTCGTGCAAATCGGGCGTGTGTTCCACCTGCCGCGCCAAACTGCTTGAAGGGACGGTCCACATGCGGCGCAACTTTGCGCTCATGCCGGCGGATCTCGCGGCGGGGTTTATCCTCACCTGTCAGGCTCAGCCCACCAGCGAGCGCGTTACCGTCAGTTTTGACGAGCGCTAAAAAATCCCCTCTGCGTCTCGCCTACGCGACCCGGATCACGTTGCGCAACAGCCCTTTGCGGGCGCACTGGGTAGCCAGTTGCATTTTGTACAGGCGGTGGCCCGAGGTGGTGGATAGCACCGAGGCCTCGTCGCCGCGCTAGCCTATTTTTATTTCGCGAACACGAGAAGGCAAAAATCTCGTTATTATCGCTTCCGTCAAAAACCTGCCGGTAACCCTATGTTCAGCCCGCCTTCCATCCGCTTGAACAAGTTCATCAGCGACAGTGGCATTTGCTCGCGTCGCGCCGCCGACCGCTACATCGAGCAGGGCAATGTGTTCGTCAATGGCAAGCGTGCGCAGGTGGGTGATCCCGTGTTTCCCGGCGCCGAAGTCCGGGTGAACGGACAACTGCTAGAAGCGCCCGGCGCGGCCGCACAGATTTTTATTGCGCTCAACAAACCCGTTGGCATTGTGAGCACCACGCAGGCCAGCGAAAAAAACAACATTGTGGATCACGTTAACCACAGCGCCCGAATTTTTCCCATCGGACGTTTGGACAAAGATTCTCAAGGTCTCATTTTTCTCACCAATAACGGCGACTTGGTTAACAAAATATTACGCGCCGGCAATCGGCACGAAAAAGAATATCTGGTTACTGTGGACAAACCCTTGGACGACGGCGTACTGGCCGCGATGGCCAAAGGCGTGCCGATGCTCGGGGTGGTGACCAAGCGGTGCAAAATTGTTCAAGAGTCAGCGTTTGTGTTTCGGATTATTTTGATTCAGGGCTTGAATCGGCAAATCCGCCGGATGT
>CAIPNE010000833.1 GCA_903866355.1 uncultured Gammaproteobacteria bacterium | reverse complement strand
CGGCGTGGTGGCCGACTGGCCAGGGCTGCAAGCAGCAAGCCTGTTTGAAGGCCGCGACCTGAAAGTGACCGTGGACGCCGCAGCGGTTTATGCGCAGGCGCTGCAAAGCGTCTTTGGCCTGAGCACCGCGCAAGTGCAGGACGGCGTGCTCAGCCACCGGCCGCATGCGCTGACGCAAACGCTGTTTCGCGCCTAGCGCTTAGCCGTTGACCCCGGGCTGGATGGCTGCGCTCATGTCCTCCGCCCTGCGGGCTCCCCCTTGACTTCGCTACGCCACCCAGCCCAGGGTCAGCGGCGGGTCCAGGGTTTGGGGATGAGTTCCTCGTGAATCCATCCCCTGCCCATGCCGAACTCTTCGCTACTTTCAAAAGAGCGGAAGCAGACGTTGTGCATAAATTCGGGTTGATCAAAGCGGCTGAAAAAAAGGGCCCTAAGGCCATTCAGACGGCCATCGAAACTGCTGCCAAGGCCGCTAAACGCAGGGATTCTTTCGCCTAAAAACTGGAAGTCTTGGGGGTAAGTCTTGAAAGTACCGTCAAAAAGAAAAGCGTACCGATGGAAACTTACGTCAGGTTCGGCAGCTTGCGAACATACTGTGCGTGATTCGAACGGTGCAAAGTCAACGTGACGCCTCCAGAACATCAAGAACAAACATTTTCTCCCTGCGGTTTTTGCGCACCTGATCTCTCTGGCGCAGAACGAGCGCCTGGTCAAACTGCAGTAAGAGCTATGGCGGCGTGACGGACGGGCGGCGCGCTGGCCGCTGAGGAATCGCCGCGCCAAGAAACGCCCGCACCAGCGGGATCTCGGGCCCGACGCGCCAACCGAGAACGGTTTCCGCACGTGGCCCGTCGTAACGCATTGGCATGTAGCGCACGCCAGGCATCTGCACTTGGCTGGCCGATTGCGGAAGCAGGGCGATACCGAGTCCGGCGCGAACCAGGCCAATGATTGTCATGATGTGGGTGGCTTCCTGTACAACACGCGGCTGGAAGCCTGCACTAATGCATGCGCTGAGCACCTGACCGTAGAGTGGCGAACGGTGCGGCGTGAATATCACCATAGGTTCGTCCGCCATTTGAGCAAGGTCGAGTTTTGACTTGCTCGCAAGGTGATGGTCTGATGGCACGGCGGCAACCAGCGGCTCGACGACCAGGGCATGGGTGAGCACCGCAGCATTGGACACCGGCGGGCGCAGCAGGCCCACATCGAGTCGACCATCGGCGATTGCATCCACCTGCGCATTCGATGTCATTTCGCTGAGCACCAGTTCGGCCTGTGGTGCCACGATACGGAATCGCGCCAGGATATCCGGCAGCAAAACGAAGGTTGCGGCATGGATGAACCCGATGCTCAGCCTGCCGATGACGCCGCTGTTGGCAAGCTGGGTCGCGCGCACGGCGTCTGTGGTGCGCGCCAGTACGTCGCGCGCGTGGGTCAGCAGGACCAGACCGGCGGGCGTGAGCTCCACGCGGCGCCCGAGCCGGCGCAGCAGCTGCACGCCGATCTCGTCCTCCAGGGCCATGATCTGCTGGGAAAGTGGCGGCTGAGAAATGCTGAGCTTCAGAGCGGCTCGCCCAAAATGGAGTTCCTGGCCGACTGCCACGAAGTAACGGAGTTGGCGTTGGGTCGGCACGATAATCGATTCGAATTTCGTATTACTAAGCAAGTAATTATAGATTGGACTGTCGTATTGTATGCCCCTACGATGCAGCCATGTCTTCACCAATCCCATCCATGACCGCCGCGGAAATGACCGCCGCGATACGTCGCGCTGACCCGTCGCTGAGCCGGTTCGACCCCTTGGACCGCATCATGTACCACGCGGATTTCGGCCGTGGCCACTGCGGTTTCACGGCGACGATCGGCAATTACGAAGGATCGCTCGACACCATACTGTCAGACATGAACTTCCTTTCGCCGCAGCTGTCGACCTACCAAATGTGGGACACAGGCACGGGCGGGTCGATCCACGGCGCCTGCTCGCTCAAGCTCGCCACTCGTCCAGTCCGCGGATCGGTAAGCGCGGCCACTAAGCGTTTGTCAATCCGGTCACAAGGGCTGGTGCGACTCGAGACCTATTTCGGCATCAAGTCAGAGGCCACTGAAATGGTGTTGACCGAGAACGATGTGCGCGCGTTCGGGGTGCTGTTCGACATTCAAGACGACACCCGGCGATTGCTGCCGCGCCTAAGGTACCTGAACGCTCAGGATGGCGAATCCATCGGCCAGTGGCAGATCAAGACGCACCATCCGCAGCGGCACGACATCGGTGCGACTGGCAAGACAGCGTCGATCGGGCATTACGCGCCCGTGGGGTACACGGAGGTGCCGGGGGGTGCGCAGCAGTTATGCCACAACGAATTACCAACCAAGATGAACTGGCACTACCTGTCTGTGACCTTTGATCTCGCAACGATGCGCTTCGTGCAGTTCCGCTGCAACGACCGTGTCTACGAACAGGATATCCCGACGCCGTTCGAACTGGCGCCCTGGCCGAACCTGCGCGGCCTTCTGAACACGATCTTCTTCGTGGAGACCGATGTCGACAAACGCGCTTTTCTCTACCTCGACTCTGTCCTTTTTTCGTCAGCCGAATGATCAAGGAATCCTACCTCGCGGTCGTTGCCCGCAACGAAGACATACAGGCCGGATGGGCGACGGAGCCCTGTGAGTGCGCCTGGGCTTCGGAAGCCCTGTTTTTTGTCCGGGTGCTAGCCGCTCCGGAAGTAGCGATTCCGGCCAGTGTGCGTGTCCAGATTTCTCCGGATGGCATTCATTGGGTCGACGAGGGGACCGAGCTGGATATGCCTGCGCGCGAAGCGGTGGTTTTCGCCCGGCTGAGCCACTTTGGTGGCTGGCTGCGGCTGGCCGCCAACATGCAGGGGGGTGGCACGCGCCGCGTGATCTGTTACCTGAACCTGAAAGGATGAAACGAT
>CAIPNE010000832.1 GCA_903866355.1 uncultured Gammaproteobacteria bacterium | reverse complement strand
TGTTCGCAAAGCAAAGGCATGGCTTGCGCCGCAGAGGAAAAGGTCAGTAATTTTACGGGCAAATTAGCGGTAGCCCGAATGAAGAAAGACCTCACTGCAGCGGCGTCATCTACCAACACAACCATCGGGCACGTCGCGGTCATTCGGTTGTTTACCTGTCGCAGTTGCAAAATTGGGAGAATTCAACGGGCCATCTGGCTAACTTATCTGCGCCAACATTATCAAGCACCCGCTGCTTAGGTGCCACCCACACGGCATCAATCGCAAACTATCTGGTCGGCGAGCCCGATGATTGCTGCCTTCTGTCACAACAAGCTTTGCTGCGCGCCATCAACTGGCTAGAATCAGGCACACCCCAGCGGGTGTAGTTCAATGGCAGAACTTCAGCTTCCCAAGCTGATAGCGTGGGTTCGATTCCCATCACCCGCTCCAAATTAACTGCGCCCACCAGTGCCACGCTGGAATCCTCAGCGCAGCATCTCAGTTTCCTGTCAGCCCCACGCCCCGCACAGGGGCCACCACCTACCGGGTCACCCGCCAGCACGCGAGATGAAGCGTCAAAACTTATGCACAGAATCTGTGGATAAGTCTGTGTCTAAAACGGTTTGAGCCTCGATCTAGCACGGCAAATCAACCCTCTGACACGGAATGGTCATATTTTGCTCGGAATTACAAAAATCTATTAAAAACAATGGATTGGGAGTTATTTCGACTAAGCAAGAGAGCCTCTTTCGCTAAGTTCAGCTTTGGTCGGGCAGAGCGACTCCGCATTGTGCATAACAACCATCTCACCGCTTGCAAAATTTAACGAGATGGCAGCGCAGAGGCTGTGGGCAGCGCCAGCCGCAGCGAACACCGTGGTTAGCCTTCGGGGTTACTGCGCTCGGGCAGCCACTTTGAGAACCACCACCCTCTGCCCGCTCTCTAACAAACGGGCCCGCATCGATTGGACCTCGGGCATAGTTTTCAGGGGGCCGACATGGACCCGATACCAGATATCGTGGCCGTTAATCACCACGCGTTGGATTGTGGAGGAGATACCTTGCAGCGCTAACTGCGCTTTGGCTTGGTCGGCCTCTTCAAATTTCTGATACGAGCCTACCTGCAACAAGAAAGTGACGTTGGTTTCGGCCGGGCGACTGGGGGGCGTTGGACTAGCGAGCTCGCTATCCGGCACTTTGACTTCGGTGCCAGGCAAGACTTGATAAAAATCGAAGTCTGGCTTGGGTGCCACGGCCTGAACGGGCGCCGCCTCTGGCTCCACAGGTGCGGGTAACACCTCGGCGTCGGCATTTTGAATAGCCTCGCGAGCGTTGTTGCTAGACGCAACCTCCGGGGTAGCTTGGGGTTGAGGCTGCTTGGCGCGTCCGGTCATCGCGAAATAAACGATGACAGCGGCGGTCAGTCCCAGTAGGAGGCCGGAAACAAAAGTAACCCAGCTACCCAGCGGGCGACCGCTAGGTTGGTGGTGTTCGCGTCGTCGCTGATCGCGTGCCATTACATTTCCTCTGGGGCTGTCACCCCCAATAAATCCAGACCATTCCGCAGCACGATACGCACCGCGGTACACAACACCAAGCGCGCATCGCGCAACGCGACCTCTGGGACCAGAATTTTGTGGGCGTTGTAATACCCGTGAAATTCCATCGCGAGTTCGCGCAGATAATTGGCTACCTGATGTGGTTCACGCTCACGCGCGGCGCTGGCGACAACCTGTGTGAAGCGCCCCGCCAACGTCACCAGCGCGTGTTCTTTTTTCTCGCTGAGCAGCTCCCGCTCGCGTAGCCCGCGAGCCTCATCGAAGCCCAGCTGTTGTTGGCTAGCTTGACGCAACACGCTGCAAATCCGGGCATGAGCGTACTGTAGGTAGTAAACCGGGTTGTCTTGGCTCTGTGATTTAGCGAGGTCGAGATCGAAGTCCAGATGCTGCTCTGAACGTCGCATCAGGTAGAAAAAACGCCCGGCGTCTGGCCCTACTTCTTCTAGAAGCTCGCGCAGAGTGACAAATTCGCCCGAGCGGGTAGACATTTGCACGCGTTCGCCTTGGCGATAAAGCGTGGCGAACTGCACGAGCAACACCTGCAAGCGTTCGGCATCCAGTCCCAGCGCGCTCAAAGCCGCTTTGACACGTGGGATATAGCCGTGATGATCGGCGCCCCAAATGTTGATGAGACCGGTGAATCCGCGGGCCATTTTTTCGGTGTGATAAGCAATGTCTGTGGCGAAATAGGTTGCCGCGCCGTTTTCGCGCACAACCACCCGGTCTTTTTCGTCGCCGAACCGGCTCGACGCAAACCACTGGGCCCCGTCACGCGTCTCGATAAAGCCACGTCGACGTAATTCGTCCAAGGCGTCCTGCAGTTGTCCGCTGCCGATGAGGCTACGCTCGGAATACCAACGGTCGAAATGCACGCCGAACGCCGCTAAATCTTCGCGAATTCCCGACAGAATAGCCGCACACGCGTGACCATGTATTTCAGCGTATTGGTCTTCCCCCAGCTGCGCTCGGCAGTACGCAATCGCGGCATCAAGGCGGGCTTCGGGCTCGGCATTTTCTGGCAACGCCAAGGGTTCGACGGGCACGAATCGAGCACCATGCTGGTCGCGCAACGCCGCGGCAATATCCAGAATGTAAGCGCCTCGATAGGCGTTCTCTGGTAACGCGGGCGCGGTGCCAAAAATCTCCAAATAGCGCAGCCACACGCTGAGCGCCAGAATATCCATCTGGCGACCCGCATCGTTGACGTAGTACTCGGTCTGGACCTCGCAACCCACCGCCCGCAATAAGCGCGCCAGCGCACTCCCGTAAGCCGCCCCACGTCCGTGGCCCACATGGAGTGGTCCTGTGGGATTGGCCGACACAAATTCAATCTGGATCGACTGCCCCGCGTGAATATTTGATTGGCCGTAGCCTGCGTCAGCCTGGAGGATCTCCAGCAGTACATCCAATACCGCGGCGGGCTTGATGCGAAAATTGATAAAACCCGGTGGCAGAATTTCAACCCCGGCCACGAAGCTGGGCAGTTCCAGGCCCTCCATCAACTGCGCTGCCACCACCATCGGCGCACGTTTAGCGCCACGGGCAAGCACCATGGGAAGGTTAGCGCTGAAATCACCGTGCGCCGGATTGCGCGGCGGCTCGACCACAAAAATAGGGGGTTCGCCCGGCGGCAATGCGCCGCTCGTACTTAAAACCCGAACGCGGTCGGCCAGCAGAGCGTGTATTTGATCTTTCAAGGAGGGGGTGTCGCTGTCAAAGGAGGTCGACATTTTACACGTCGGTCGGCAGGGGCGGCGCAAATTCTCTAAAGAACGCGACGACAATCCTCCACGGGCGCCGCACCCCACTCCCTGACCGTTCGCGAAATTGCGTCGTTCGGGCACGAACAGCCTTTTCGCTGGCGCGCCATTAGTCGCCCATATATAGAAGTAGGGCATTACCTCACCGCCCGGGTGATAGGCGAGAAGTGCCGTTGCGCTGCTGGCCATGGCAGCAAAATGCCGCGGCGTGATGGGTCGCGGGTTAAATAGCGCCCGTGTCAGCTCGCTTCCTGAGGGTCCACATCGACATGCCAACGCACGCGAGCGCGCTGTGGTAGCTGCTCGATCGCAGGTTGAATTTCCCGCAGCGCCAGGGCTAGCGCGGTGCGGCGCTCAGCGCTGATCAGTAGCGCGGCGCGATACCGGCCGGCTTTACGTTCCATAGGCGCGGGCACAGGCCCCGCGAGGGTGACCTCTGCAGGGACTTTGAGTTGCAGCAAGCGGCGTAGACCCGTGAGAAACTCGGTGGGAAACTGCTGATTCGCGGCCTCTGCCCGCACCACTGCCAAAGCGGCGTACGGCGGTAATTTGGCTTCAGCCCGTTCGGCCAAGGCGGCCTCAACAAAACTGTCGTAATGGTGTTTGAGCGCGCTTTGCAGCAGCGGATTGTCGGGATGATGCGTCTGTACCAGCACCGTGCCCGGCTTGCGGCCCCGCCCAGCCCGCCCAGCGACCTGAACGATAGTTTGGGCAAAGCGCTCGGCCGCCCGAAAATCGGTCGCAAACAAGCGGCTGTCGGCGTCCACCACACCGACCAGGGTCACTTCTGGAAAGTCATGCCCTTTTGCCAACATTTGCGTGCCCAACAAAATGTCGACCTCACCCGCCCTCACCGCGCGATAGGCAGCCTCTAGCTGGCCCTTCTTGCGCATGCTGTCGCGATCCACGCGCAGGATTCGCCGGGCGGGGAAGCGTTGGCGGAGTGCATCTTCTACTTGTTCGGTACCCAAACCGAAGGTGATCAGCGCCTGTTCCTTGCAACAACCATCGCGCACCCGTGCCAAAGATTGTGTCCCCCCACAGTGATGACAACTCAAACGTTCGTTTTCTCGATGTATCACCAGGCGCGCATCGCAGCGGGAGCAGCGTGCGATCCAGCCACAGGCATGACACATCAACAGCGGCGCATAACCGCGCCGGTTCAAAAACAACAGCACCTGTTCGCCGCGGGCTAGGCACTCATCCATCGCCCGGCACAAGGTCTCGCCAAGACCACCTATCAGCACTAAACCACGCACATCCACACCGCGGAGGCTGGGCACAGCTGCACCGGCGGCACGCTGTGGCAAAGACAATCGGCGGTATTTTCCGCACGCGGCGTTGAATTCGCTTTCAAGGGACGGCGTGGCCGATCCCAGCACGATGGGAATCTCGGCGTTGCGCGCGCGCATCACCGCCACATCCCGCGCGCTGTAACGAAATCCCTCCTGCTGTTTGAAGGAAGGGTCATGTTCTTCATCAACAATGATCAGGCCCAAATCGGGCAGTTGTGCCCAGACCGCAGAACGGGTACCCAGCAACACTCGGATCTGGCCGCTGCGACAACGCTCCCAGACCAGCTCGCGCTCGCGGTCACTTAATTCGGAATGCAGCACCGCTGCGGCCCCGCCGAAGCGCCGATAGAACCGCTGCACCAATTGATCCGAAAGGCCAATTTCAGGAATTAACACCAGCGTTTGACGGCCCAGCGCACAGGCCGATCTGGCCAAATGCAGGTAAACCTCAGTTTTCCCACTGCCAGTCACCCCTTGCAACAACCACGTGGTGTAGCGATGCAGATCCGCCAACACGCTTTGAACCGCCGCGTTTTGTGCCAGATTCAGGTCCAGAAATTCTTCGCGCACCGACGCCTCGGGACTCACCAAAGTGGCCTGCCGGGCCAGCGCACACCAGCCCTTCGCGACAAGTTGCTGTAGGCCGCGGCGCGCGTCGAAGGCGAGCGTCACGAGTGCACTTTCCAGACTGG
>CAIPNE010000831.1 GCA_903866355.1 uncultured Gammaproteobacteria bacterium | reverse complement strand
TTTGATCGGTGCCGCTAAGCGCAATGCGATCGCCAACGACAAGCCAATAGGTGATGGGCTCGACCCGTCCGCCAAGCTTGGCCACGAGGTGCACCACCGGCACGGACTGCTGACCGAGCGTGAGCGCCGTGGTCAATTTGGAGATGATCTGGAAACCCTGAGCCGGGTAGCAAACCTCGGGCAGGTGCGCCGATGTGCCGTCGGACTGATCGCCACCATAGGCGACCGACAGCATGACGCGCTCGCCTTGGCCATTGATGTAGGTGCGGCTCAAGGTCTGGTTGTAGATCTTGTTAAGCAGGACCTGCAGGTCGGGCGAGACCAGTTGCACCGGCATCTGGTAATCGACACGCCAGTCGCCGAATGTCTTTGGAAAGATGACAGCGAGGTCCACCTTGGGCCGGGTGTCGGCGAGGCGGTGGGTGGGCGTCCAGGCCCTTGCACCGAGCCAGGTGGTCAACATCAGCAACATGACCACCCAGGCCTTGAACCGCAGCGCTTTCATGGCTTTCCTTCGGCATGCGCAGGCAGGAACAGGCCCAGAAATTTGTCGGCGACCAGCATGAACATCAAGGCCACCATGAACAGCGCCATACCGGCAAACCCATGCACGAAGCCCTGGCCGGCGGCGTCGCCAAAATGGTAGGTAACCAGCACCAGGATCATCACGCGGACGATATTGGCGCAGAACGCAATCGGGATCAGCAGCAATGCCAACGCCACGTTGCGGCGGATATTGGTGTAATGCATCAAGTTCATGTACAGCATGCCCAATGCCTCCAGAGTGAACATGCTGTTGAGGCCCGCGCAGGCGTCGGCCACCATCAATTGGTAAGGGCCCACCGTCATGACGACGCCACTACGGCCCACCGGGTAGCCCAGTTGATACAGCACGGCACTGGCCAGGGCCGAGACAGCCGACTTCAGCGGGGCAGTGACGGCCGCCACCAACGCACCAGGCAGGGGCACCATGAAGATCAGGAAGAACAGCGCGAACCAGGCTTGCTTGAGCGCACCGACACCGCGGAAGATCAGCAACAGACTTGCCAGCACCAGGATCTGCGATCCGGTCTGGAACATGATGATGTGCTGCGAACTTCCAAATGCAAACACCAGCAAGCCCAGCACCAGCAGCGGCCAGCCGATGCCCGGCAAGGGCCGACAAGGCGCCGCCGCAATGCTGTGCCGCGCGCTGTAAAGCAGCCAGAAGCTCAGCGCCAGGATGATCGGGCCGTGGCCTTGCTCGTCGGTGGCCCAGATCGTTCGGGATAGTTCGAGGTAGGTGGGGATGTAGAGCAGGCCGAAGCCCAACGCCACCAGCAAGAATGCGGGCCAATCGAACCCGACCGGCACCAACGGCGCCCGCGCCGACGTTGCCGGGTCGGGTCGGCTGAACAACTCAACCGCCACGGTCAAAACTCGTTGACGATAACGCCCGCCAGCTTCGCTGGGCTCTCGCCGATGGTGGCCACCATTTCCTCCAGTTCAATCACGCGTGCGGAGTCCTTGCGCGCGATGACCAGGGCTGCACCGCAGCGCGCCGAGATCACGGCGTAATCACTGCCGTATTTAGCCGCCGGGGTATCGACCACCACATGATCGAACTTGGTAAGCAGTTCACGCATCAACAGGCCGAACGCGGGGCGCTCGACCAATTCAAGCGGATTGGGCGGCTTGATGCCCACCGGCAGCACGAACAGGCTGGATACGCCGGGCACCTGCTGGATCACCTTGGATTCAGCCCGACCGCTGAGAATGCCAGACAGGCCCGCGTTGTTCGGGATGCCAAACACCTCGTGCTGCCTCGGGCCCCGCAGGTCTGCATCCACCAACAGCGTGCGCCCCCCCAATTGCGCCAGCGTCACGGCCAGGTTAGCCGCGAAGAAGGTCTTGCCGTCACCGCTGTCCGGGCTGACGACGGCGATTGCGCAGCGCTGCTGACCCTCATTGAACAAGCGCATCATGATCTGGCTGCGGATGGCGCGAAAGCTCTCTGCTTGCACGCCAAACGGCTTGTTCAACGCCGCCAGCTCCGGGTTGGCAAGGCGCTGGCTCTGGGCCGCATAGGGATAGTGAAACTGCTGCGACAGCGCGTACATCACATCGTCGACGCTGGCGTAGCCTAGCGAGATCGCCGCTTCACCGAACCGGATACCCTTCTCGCGCTGGTGCTTGAGGATCTTCTCGACTTGTTCAGCACCGAGGTTACGGGTTTCCGAAATGATCGACCCGATAGATCGGCCGGCAACCTCGTTGGATTCGTCTGGCATCTCGGCAGTGGCAGTGTCTGAATGACCTTGAGAATCTCTGAACTTCGCCA
>CAIPNE010000830.1 GCA_903866355.1 uncultured Gammaproteobacteria bacterium | reverse complement strand
TTAGCGTTCGCGGTGGGCCAGAATAGGCAACGCTACCCCACCCGGCACCAAGCTTGGTTGGGGTTCGCGGTTGGCCATCAGGCGCAGCGCCGTACTGACGATGTCGCCAAAGTCACAGGGCTCTAGGCGACGCTCATCGGGTGTTTGTCGCTAGGCCGCGAGCATGCGATTGGTTTTCGCCACGGCGTCCCCAATGGTAGTGAACGCATCGTCGATAAACTCGGGCTTGTCGCGGTGTTTCTCGGCGTTGCGCACCACCAGCGAAAGCTGGGCGACGATATTTTTTAGGTCGTGCACCAAATACGCCGACAGCCGATTAAAGGCATCGAACTGGCGCGCATCGGCCAGCGCATCGCTCGCCCGCAACAGGGCGAGGTAACCAGCCACCTGACGCGCCATCGTGCGCAAGAGTTGACGATCTTCCCACGTCAGGGTGTTGTCGGTGCGTCGTTCGCCCAACACCAAAAATGCCAACAATTCCTCGCGATAAATGATCGGCACCACCAGCCACGCCTGCGGCAAGTGCAACAACCACACGGGAATCAGTTCGGTGGTATCGATTGTTGAACTGGCCGCTGCTTGTTTTAAATCGATGGCAGCATCATCCGCGCCCAAACGTCGCACCAACGGATGATCCTCATCGAGGGTGCGCTCGTTAGGCAATGGCATGGTCCACTGCGCCGTTGCCATAAAGCCGCCCGTGGCGATTTTCTGCCACAGCAGTCCACCGGTGGCGTCCATTACGTCGGCGAAAGCCCGCAGCATGCTTTCGCGCATCTCCGCCGGGGCAGTGCCACTTTGCGCTAAGCGCCCCGTGAAGGACCACCACGCGTCCTGATAATCATATTGGTTAGGGTAGAAATGTTCGGCGACAAAATTTTTGAGACGCGAACGCAGCGTGGTCGAGGCCAGCACCGACACCAAAAGTACTACCGAGAGAAACAACACGAGGATGCGCAGCACGCCGCCCCAGCTGCCACCAAAGGCCTGCACGTAATAACCGGCCAGCGACATCAGTAATAGATAACTGCCCGCCGCCGCGAGCACCGTGGCGTGGAAAGCCACTTTCCGCGAAACAAAAAGATGCGGACGCAGCTGCCGGGTACGGCTCGCAGCAATGATCATCAAAGGCACTAGCAGAGTATTCACACCTGCCCGAGCATTCCACAGGTCCACGTTTAACCGGCCAAATAACGCGCCTTCGGCATATAGGTAAAAGTCGTAGCAAAAGACCAAGCCCAGACCCAGGCACAAATGTTTGATAAACCAGCGGGCATCTGGATGCGTGTGGCGATACAGCTGCTCCACCAGCATTAGGCAGATTACCGATTGCACCAACAGACCGGGATAAATCACGAGCATGGAAATGCGGTCTTGGAACTGGTTCAGCCAATTCCCGGTGGAGGCGAGCATTACCCCCGCGATACCAACGGCGCTGGCACCCATAATCAGCCGCAGCACGCGCACGCGGGTGTCGTAGCCGGCATCAGCAGCAGATTTAATCGCGCCCGCCAAAACCCAGCCCCACGCGCTGTCACGCAGCAATTCTGCCATCACCAGCCCACCGGCCACCCACGACGGCGGCGCCGCCTGTGCGTGCACGGCTTGTAACACCAGCCACGCGGCGTTGATGGTTGCCGCCGCGACGAGCGGCACCCATAGCAGAGAACTGCGATACAACCCTATGACGAGCAGCGCGACAAGAGCGAACGCCAGCGCCCCGAAGCCGCCTAAAACGAGGGGTAAATTATCGAACGACATATACGCAGGCTAGTCGCGCAGCGCTTCTTTGAGCAGGCTTCGCAGCCAAAAACGGGGTGAGTCAGCGAGCACCTTTACCCCACAAAATGACTTGCACGGTCTGCAATAGAATGGTGATGTCGAGAAACACACTGTAATTTTTAAGATAATAGAGGTCGTATTGAAGTTTCTCGCGGGCGTCGTTAATGGACGACCCATAGGGATAACAAACCTGCGCCCAGCCGGTAATGCCTGGTTTTACGTAATGACGCAAGTCGTAATAAGTAATGGCTTTGGAGAGTTCCGCGACAAACGTGGGACGCTCGGGCCGTGGCCCCACGAAACTCATCTCACCCTTGAGCACGTTAAATAACTGCGGTAGTTCATCGATGCGGGTCTTACGCATAAAATTCCCGACCCGGGTGATGCGATTATCCTGCTTGGCCGCCCACACCGCCTGACCATCCGCTTCTGCATCCTTGCGCATGCTGCGAAATTTGTAGACTCGGAAAATCTTTCCGCGCAAGCCCACCCGCTCCTGCACATAAATAATGGGCATCCCGCTCTCAATGACGATGACGAGAGCCGCCAGCAGCATCACGGGCAGCGCAACCACCAGCAGCGCCGAGGCGATGGCAATATCGAGCAAGCGTTTTTCGGTGCGCCGAATAACCGCCTGCGTATAGCCATCGGCAAAAATAAGCCCACTGGGATGGAGGGAATCGAGCCGGATTTTGCCGAGTTGGCGCTCGAGGAACGCGGCCTCATCGAGGATGCGAATACCGTGCATTTTGCACTCGAGAATTTCATCGACCGGCAGCCCGTTGCGTCGATCATCGATCGCGACCACTAATTCCTCCACCGCAAATCGCTCCACCAGCACCAGCAGACTCACGTTAGGCCGGATGATCCGCGGCTCGCTGACCACCACCGCATCGATACCCATATCGATAAAACCCACCAGCGTAATCCCGGTGCGGTCCGAGGCTCGCCTGAGGTTTTCAATTTGGCGCGCGCGTTCGCCAACACCAAGGACCAGCACGCGGCGTGAAAACAGCGCATCCGTACGCGCCGCACACACGAGGCGGCAGGTCGCAATGCCAATAAACGAGAGTCCCAGCGCGATAGCGAAGCTAGGGCGATCCAGTAACGGTCCCGGCAGCCAATGATAGGCCGCGCCGATAGGCAGCAACCCTACCGCGAAACTCAGCAGCAAGCGCACCAAGGTTTCCGTCGGCGCATCGCGCTGGTCGCGCTGATAAAAGCCCATGGCCACCATGCCAAGGAGCATGCCCAAAGTGAAAATGAGTGCCTTTAAAGGCAACCCCGAGGTGCTAAACACGCCGCGCTCAGGCAGCATTAGCGCCGCACCCACGTAAGTTGAGACCACCAAGATCAGTAATTCTGCGAAGCCCAGCAAAATTAAAGTGGTCGGGATGTAGTGTCTGAAAATCTTCATCATGAGGTTGTACCTGATAAATCTAAAACCAATGGCTTATTAAAGACCATTAGTCTGGCGCACTACGGATGCGCGTGAGCGTGAGCTTAGCGCAGGTCTTGCGCGGCTCACGCCTCCGCAAACTTTCTGTATCTATTGATAGCGGCCAACAACACCTGCTTCCTGATAGGTTTCGTGAGATGCGCCGAACAACCAGCCGCCAAGCTTTTTTCTTCATCTTCTTTTATCGCGTGTGCCGTCAAAGCGATAATGGGCACCGGTGGACGTCCCTGCGCCAGCTCCCAGCGGCGGATCGCG
>CAIPNE010000829.1 GCA_903866355.1 uncultured Gammaproteobacteria bacterium | reverse complement strand
GGAAATCGCGATGGGGCTTGCCCGTGTCGGCGGCGTAGTAGGGGTTGGGCGCCGTGGGCCGACACCCATCCGCACAATAGCGAGGGCTGTAGCCCAACGCGAAGGCGGTGGTGATCGACTGGCAGCCAACCCGGTAAGGGTAGCGCCAAGCGAGCGCGTAGCCTTCGATGCCCTGCATGGTGTGCATCCGCGCTTTGATGAAGGCGGTCTCGAAGACCGCTGGGGTAATCACCGGCTGCGGCACGCCCAGTGCGACGTGCACGATATTGGCGGCAGGAATTCCCCGCTGCACCCGGTAGTACTCGCCTATCGTCAGGCTCTGCGGGTCATCGTCGTTGACGATGACCGCCAGTTCGCTGGCCGTGATCGCCGCCAGCGCGCCGCTGGAGGACAGCAGTATCGCCAGCGCCCCAAGGATGGCGAGCAAGCCGCTCCGGACGCTCAGTGAGATTTTTTGAGCGCCTTCATCGCGCGGCTTAAACCATCGAGGGTCAGCGGGAACATGCGATCGGCGAGCAGGTTTTTAATAATGCCGATGGAGGGGATATAGCCCCAGTGTTCCTCCGGCTGTGGATTGAGCCACACCGCGTGGGGGTACAACGTGAGCAGCCGGGACATCCACGTCGCGCCCGTTTCTTCGTTCCAATGCTCAATGCTGCCGCCCACCGCCATCACCTCATAGGGGCTCATGGTGGCATCGCCCACGAAAACCATCTTGTGGTCCGGGCTGTATTTGTTCATTAACTGCGTGGTGGGAATGCGCAAATTGGCGCGCATGAGGTTGTCGCGCCAAACGGTTTCGTACACAAAGTTATGAAAGTAGAAATGCTCTAAGTGTTTGAATTCTGTACGGGTGGCCGAAAACAATTCCTCGCACACTTTGACGTGTGGATCCATGGACCCGCCGACATCCAAAAAGAGTAACAGCTTGGTCGCGTTACGCCGTTCAGCGACCATTTTGATGTCCAGCATGCCCGCTCGGCGCGCGGTGGAGTGAATGGTGTCGTCGATATCGAGTTCTTCTTCGGCGCCTTCGCGTGCGAAGTGCCGTAGTTTGCGCAACGCCACTTTAATATTGCGGGTGCCGAGTTCCACTTGGTCGTCGAGGTTGCGGTATTCGCGCTTGTCCCACACTTTTACCGCCCGGCCTTGGCGACTTTTAGACTCCCCGATGCGCACGCCTTCCGGGTTATAGCCGTTGGATCCGAACGGCGAAGTACCGCCGGTCCCGATCCATTTGTTGCCCCCGTGGTGCTCGCCTTTTTGCTCTTCGAGGCGCTTTTTGAGGGTCTCCATGAGCGTTTCCCAGCCCCCGAGACTTTCGATTTTCTGTTTTTCTTCTTCGGTGAGGTTGAGTTCCTGCTGCTTACGCAACCAGTCCAGAGGAATCTCACCCAAGATTTCCTCAAACACCGTCTGCTTGCCGCTGATGTAGTCACCAAAGACTTGATCGAAACGGTCGAAGAAGCGCTCGTCTTTCACCAACGTGCAACGGGCGAGGAAATAGAATTCTTCCACGCTAAACGCCGCGAGGTGCGCTTCTAGGCCACGCAGGAGGGTCAGATATTCGGTCAGCGAGACCGGGATCTGCACCTTGCGCAGGCGATAGAAAAGATCAGTTAGCACCGGTGCGCCGCGACAGGAATACCAGCCGCTCGAATAAATGCATGTCTTGCTCGTTTTTGAGCAGCGCCCCGTAGAGCTTGGGGATCGCTTTGCGGGAGTCTTTTTCGCGCAGGGCTTCGGGTGGAATGTCGTCGGCCACCAAGAGCTTGATCCAGTCCAGGAGCTCGGAGGTTGATGGCTTTTTCTTCAGCCCCGGCAGCTCGCGAAGTTCAAAAAAGCATTGCATGGCCTCGGCCAACAGGCGTTTTTTGATGTCTGGGAAATGCACTTTGACGATGGTTTCCATGGTGTCCGCTTCGGGGAAACGGATGTAATGGAAGAAGCAACGACGCAGAAAGGCGTCGGGGAGTTCTTTCTCGTTGTTGCTGGTAATGATGATGATGGGGCGCTGGCGAGCCTTGATAGTTTCCCGAGTCTCATAGACATAGAACTCCATGCGGTCGAGTTCCTGCAGGAGGTCGTTCGGAAATTCAATATCGGCTTTGTCGATTTCGTCGATGAGCAGCACCGGTTGGGTGTCGGCTTCAAAGGCCTCCCACAGCTTGCCCTTGAGAATGTAATTCCGGATGTCCTTGACCTTGTCGTCGCCCAGTTGGGAATCGCGCAAGCGGGCGACGGCATCGTATTCGTACAAGCCCCGCGCGGCCTTGGTGGTGGACTTGATGTGCCAAGGGATGAGCCGGCGTCCTAGGGAGCTGGCAATTTCCTCGGCCAGCATGGTTTTGCCGGTGCCCGGCTCGCCCTTTACCAGCAGTGGGCGTTCCAGCGTGATCGCCGCATTGACCGCCATCATGAGATCGTCGGTGGCGACATAGGTGTCGGTCCCGGAAAAACGTTGGTTGGACATGGATGAACCCGCTGCAGAAGTTGAACCCAAATTGTATGACAACCCGACGATCCAGCCTACCCACCCCCGCGCGGCGTTGTAGAGCCCTCAATTGACGGCCTCAGGGCCAGCCAAATGTGAACAATTGTTAACCGGGGTGCGGCCGCTCAAGACTGTGACCCACTGCACAGTTTCTCGGTCACCTCCCTTTTAGGCTAGCCCCTCAGACCCATATTGGTAAGCGAGGTGCAAGGTGATGGTTCAAATTTCCAGTTGGCAGAACACCCAGCGTGAGGCCGTGCAGCGCTTGCCCACGGTTCCAACCACCAACCCTGACGCCCGCGACCAACGCCGGCGGGCGCGCCAGCCGCTCAGTCTACCCGTGACTTTTCGCAGCGACCTTGGCCAACACGCCGCCGCCTGGATGCAGAACGCAACCTCGGATGGTTTTCAGATCCATTGCAACGTGGCCACTGCGCAAGTCATTTGCCCGCTGACCGGACGCTTGAACGGTGAGGATGGCCCGGTGTTGCAGGCAAGTTTCACCTTGGTGCTGCCGGAAGGGCCGCAGGTGCTATCGCTGGGGGTACAGTTGTTGTATCGCTCGACCCGACGCGAAGCGCCGTGTTGCGTGCTGGGCTTTCGCTTTTTAGCCCTGCGGCCCAAGGCGCAGCGCGTTCTAGCAGCGTTTTTTGGCGATGAATTGCCGACCCAACGGCGCTTGGGTTGGTATCAGGCGTCTAAATTAGGAATCAGCGAGCTGCGCAGGAGCGCTATTTGATCTTTCAGCAATAGCTTGCGGCGCTTGAGTCGCTTTAGCAGCAGTTCGTCGATATCCGGCTGCAGGCTCAAGCGCGCCACAATTTCGTCTAGATCGCGATGTTCAACCTCGAACGCCCGAAGGCGTCGCTCGACGGATACGGAACTCTCTTTTCGCACACCAACACCCATTCAGCACGTTAACCACACGGGCTGAGTCTACACCACGCTGTGGCCGTCCAGCCGCGCGCACCACCGCCCAGCTGCGCGTTAGCGGGTTGGCGGTAGGCAAATGCGTGACAGGTTTCTCATTGTGTTAAATCCGCGCAGCGAAAACGCGCGCGCGTGCCGTTATTCCTTCTATGCCAACGCTATGGCTTCTGAGTGCCACTAAAAATTTTCCCCCACGTCTATTAGGGAGCTACCCGCGATGAGCGCTGCGGAAATCGACAGTCACTTGATCACCACCCCGGCGGGTTCCAGCGTGGAGTCGCTAAAGGCGTGGTTGCGCGGCCGTATACACACCACCCAGCTGGCCAAGCTGCCGTCCGGCCAACTCCAACGCATGCTGGAGGCCTTTGAAAAAACCCGTTTTAGGGCGGGTGATTGGGTGATTCGCCAAGGGGAACCTGGCGAGCATTACTACGTTATCGCCAGCGGCCAATGCGAGGTGGAGCGGAGCGAAGAACCCAATGGCGTGGGGTGTCGGTTGGCGGAATTGGGGCCGGGGGAAGCTTTTGGTGAAGAAGCACTGGTGGCTAATCGGCAACGTAACGCCTCCGTGCGCATGCTCACGGCAGGGACGCTGCTGCGCTTGCCGAAGCAGGCCTTCCTTGATGCGCTGCGGCAGCCGCTGGTACGACCCCTCGAATACCACCAAGCACAGGAGCTCGTGGTGAGTGCCGGTGCGTGTTGGCTCGACGTACGCGAGGAGCACGCGCGTGACGTGGGCACGCGCCCCAACGCCGTGCAAGTACCGTTGGCTGGGCTGCGTCAATTTGCGGTTGGACTGCCGCGTGATCGCCGCTTTGTGGTGTATTGCCATAACGGCGTGCGCAGCGCCGTGGGGGCATTTTTGTTGGCCGAGCGGGGCTTCGATGTTCACTATTTGCGCGGCGGTTTGCAGCGCTACGACCTGTTGACCGCGCCGGCCGTGCCCCCGCCCGATCTGGAAATTATCCCTGCTGACGCGCTCCCGCGAGCCACTAGTCAAGCCGACCCGTCGCCCGCGCTGGAGCGTCGCGCGCTTGTTGCGGTGCCGGCCCGACTCTCTTTAGTGCCGGATCTGCGTGACGACGCCGAACGTGAAATTGAAGACTGGCTACAGGAGCAGGAGGCCTTGCGAGCGACGCAGGGCGGTGAGCTGCTGTCGTCGGCGGCGCATTTGGCGCGCCTGCGCGAACGCGACAAGGCCAGCAAGGCGGCGGCGCGGGCCCATACCCAAGCGTTAATCGACGAACTGGCCAAACGCTTGGATGATGACTGATCGGACTCAGCCGGAAGGCCGCAAATCGAGATAAATAGCGCCTTCGGGGGCGTGCACCTGAGCCCAAGCCAGCGCGCCGTTGGTCAGTGCCACCTCGCCGAGGTGGCGTTGTGCGCCGTCCCGACTGAACTCAAAACGATACACGCGTAAGACCGTCAGCCGGCCATACTGCCGTTCTAGGGCCAGCCGATGGAGGGCCACGCTGTCGTCTAGCCGCTGCAAGGCTAACTCGCGGCAGAGTTTGTCGATTGCCGTGATGGCACATTCCCGTCCCGCGGTACTCCAGCTCCACAGCCCCGCGAGGCCACCGGCGACCAGCAATAGCGCCAGCGCCTCGTGCATCAGGTGCTCAGTCGTCCGACCGTCGGGCTTGAAACTGTTCAAGTTGCCCGTCGAGGTCAAAATCGCAGCTGATTTCGATCGGCTGGCAGCACACTTCGCAGTCCTCGACGTAGCTTTGGGCGCCCGCCGAACCATCAATCACGCAGCTCACGGGTTCGCCGCAGTAAGGACAGTCAAAAGTTTGTTCAGACACCATGTTGGCGCAGCCTTAGTCGCGAAAATTAGTGAACTGCAGGGGCACGCCCAAGGTCATGCCACGCAGTGCGGCCATGACATCCTGTAGGTCGTCGCGTTTTTTGCCAGTAATGCGCACTTGCTCATCCTGAATTTGCACTTGGACCTTAATTTGAGTCTCTTTGATCGCCTTGACGACCTTGCGCGCGTATTCCGCGTCGAGTCCATTGCGCACGGTGACCTTTTGCCGGGCTTCACTCAAATTACGGCTGACCTCGCCTATATCGAGGCAGGTGACATCGATGCCACGCTTGGCAATGCGCAGGCGCAGGATTTCGAGCACCTGTTGCACCTGAAAATCAGCTTCTGCGATGAGCGTGAGGACGTATTTGTCCTGCTCAACGCGCGCGCCGGTCCCTTTTAAATCGAACCGATTGCCGATTTCTCGCGTAGTTTGATCAACCGCGTTGGCAAGTTCGTGGGCATCAACTTCCGAGACCACATCAAATGAAGGCATGATGGCGCTCCAACAACTCAAGGCCTTGGAGTTTAGCGCTTCGCGCCTCCACCCCACAGCCTTGAAAGCTTCCACTTCCATCCCAACGATAGAGAAAACCGTGCTGGCGCTAATTTCGTTCGACCTCGATGACACCCTGTGGGACGCCGGACCCGTGCTTTGGCGGGCTGAGGAATTGCAATACGCGTGGTTGCAGGCGCATCTGCCACGGGTGACGGCAGCACTGGGCATCTCGGAACTCCAAGCGCGGCGCCGTGAGTTGGCCCGCGAACAACCGGCGCTGGCGCACGATTTCACCCAGCTACGCTTGAGCGCGCTGCGCGAACTGTGCCGGCAGTTTGACTATCCAGAAGACTTGGCCCCGCTGGGTATCGCGGTCTTTGTGGCGGCGCGCAGCCAAGTCGTTTTATATCCCGAAGTGGATGCGGTGCTGCGCGCACTGGCCCTACGCTATCGTCTGGTGGCGTTGACCAACGGCAATACCGATTTGGTGCGCGCGGGCGTGGCCGATTATTTCGAGTTTGCTTTGTCGCCAGCCGATACCGGCACCAGCAAACCCGATCCCCGCATGTTCGAAGCCGTGTGGCGGCGCGCCGGGGTGGCCGCTGAGAGCGTTGTGCATGTCGGGGATGAGCCGCTGTACGACATTGAGGGTGCCCATCGAGCCCGGTTGGCGTCGGTCTGGGTGAATCGCCGGGCACGTGTGTGGCCAACCGAGTACCGTCCGGCACACGCCGAAATTACGACGCTGACCGACTTGCCGGCAGCGATTGACCGACTCGCGGCAGAATCCGCGTTAAAAAGGACCGTAGAAACATGACTGGATCTTCTTTCGAACTGTTGGAAACGCGCCGGATCCCCACGCTAAACCTTGAGTTCCAGGCCTATCTCCACCCGGCCACCGGCGCTAGGCACTACCATTTGGCTTGCGACGACGACAACAACGCTTTCATGGTGGCCTTTCCCACGATTCCCGAAGACTCCACCGGGGTTGCCCACATTTTGGAACACACCACGCTGTGCGGTAGCCAGCGTTACCCCGTGCGCGACCCCTTTTTTATGATGCTGCGACGTTCACTCAATACTTTTATGAACGCCTTCACCAGCAGTGACAGTACGGCCTACCCTTTCGCGACCCGCAATCGTAAGGATTTCGACAACCTTCTGAACGTCTATCTGGATGCGGTGTTTTTTCCTTTGCTGGACCCTTTGGATTTCGCGCAGGAAGGCTGCCGGGTGGAGTTTTCCGACCCGCAGGATCCCGCTTCCGATTTGGTCTACAAGGGCGTGGTGTTCAACGAGATGAAAGGCGCGATGAGCTCCCCAGTGTCTCAGTTGTGGCATCACTTGCAGGCGACGCTGTTTCCAAACACCTCCTATCGGTTCAATAGTGGTGGGGATCCGGCGGAGATTCCAGACCTCACGCATCCGGCGCTGCGAGCTTTCCATGCGCGCCACTACCATCCGGCACTGGCGGTCTTTTTGACCTACGGCTGTTTTGACCCGCGTGAACATCAGGCGCGCTTTGAAGCGCTGGCGCTCGATCGCTACGCCGGCCACGCGACGGGTAGTGCGGCACCTTTGGTGAGTGCGCTGCAGCCGGCCCTCAGCGCGCCGCGCGCCTTGGTGGCGGATTACGCCATCGACGAGGACGACGACACCGAGCACGCCACCCATTTGGTTTGGGGCTGGCTGCTGGGCGAAGGCGCGGACCCTCGGGCCTCGTTGGAAGCACATTTGCTCTCCAGCGTGTTGCTGGACCACAGCGCATCTCCGCTGCGACATTTTTTAGAAACCACCGCCCTGGCACGCGCCCCCTCGGAGCTGTGCGGGGTCGACGACTCGGGGCGTCAGTTGGCGTTTTATTGTGGCGTTGAGGGTAGCGACGCCATTCATCTGGCGGCGCTCGAGCAGGGAATTCTGGCCGTGTTGGAAAAATTGGCCGCGGAGGGTGCGCAAGGCGCGGTGCTAGAAGCGGTGCTCGATCGGGTTGAAATGTCCCAACGCGATGTGGGTGGCGATGGTTATCCCTATGGTCTGCAACTGATGAGCCGGGTGCTACCCGGGGCGCTGTATCGCGCCGATCCGGCAGCGCTGCTGGACCTCGACGCCTTACTGGCAGAACTGCGCGTGCAGGTCACCCAACCCGATTATTTTCGCGCGCTGGTGCGCCGCCTGTTGCTCGATAACCCGCATCGGGCCTGCGTCACCATGGCCCCCAATACCGGCAAGCGCGACGCTGAACGCGCGGCCGAGCACCTGCGATTGGCCCAACTTGCGGCGCGGCTGGATGACGCGGCACGCGCCAACATCATGACGGCGAGTGCCGCTCTGGCGGCGCGCCAAAGCCGCACGGAGGATCCGGATGCTTTGCCCCGGATCACCTTGGCGGATGTGCCGGCCGGTGAAGTGCCCATTGTTGGGACTTTGCGCGAAGTGGCAGGTTTGGCCACGCACTGCTACGAACGGGGCACCAACGGCATCGTCCGGGTGCAGTTGGTGGTGGATTTGCCCGCGCTCACGCCCACGGAAATCGCCACCCTCGCACTGTTTGCCGACTACCTCACCGACCTCGGCGCTGGCCATGAGACTTATCTGGAAACCCAATCGCGGCGCGCGCTCGTGGGCCAGTTTGGGGCCAGTGCTGCCATTCGCAGCCATCTCACCGACATCTCGCAGAGTGCTGGTGCGTTGGTGATTTCCGCGAAGGGCCTTAAGCGCCGCACCCCTGAGCTGGTCGCGGTGGTGTGCGAAATTCTGGCCGAGGTGCGCTGCGATGAATTGCAAAGGCTGCGCGAATTGCTCACCCAGTCGCGTGCGGATCTGGAGCAGTCCATCACGGACCGCGGTCACCAGTTGGCGATGCACGGCGCGATGCGGGGCCTCAATCCGGCCGCCTGGCTGGCAGACCTGTGGGGTGGGCCGGCGCAGATTCTGGCCTTGCAGGCGCTGGAAACCGCCGCACGCGAAGCCGATGAACCGCTCGTCGCCTTGTTGGCACGTTTTGCCGAACTCAAACAAAAACTACTCGCGGCACCCGCCCGGGTGCTGTTGGTCGGCGAGGCCGATGGCATTGACGCCGCGGCGGCGGCGCTGGCTGCCCGCGGTCTGCCGGGGGTGCGGCGCGTTGCTGCGCCGTTGTGCCTGCCCGCTCCTCTCGCGGCGCCCGGCAGCGCGTGGATTGCCAACGGCGATGTTAATTTTTGCGCAAAAGTCTATGCGGCGGCGTCTGAAGGCGCGCCGGACGCCCCAGCGCTGGCGGTGTTGGCGCGTTACCTGTCGGACGGTTTTCTACACCCCACGGTACGCGAACGCGGTGGTGCCTATGGCGGGGGCGCAAGCTTTGATGGGGATACGGCCAGCTTTGCGTTTTATTCCTACCGTGACCCGCGACTCGCGGAGACGCTGGCAGATTTCGATCGCGCGTTGGGCTGGTTGCACGATGAACAAGCGCCCCAGCTGCTAGAAGAAGCCATTTTAGGGGTGATTCAGCGACTCGATAAACCACGCTCGCCGGCCGGCGCGGCCGTGCATTGGTTCTACAGCGAACGGCATGGACGCAGTGCGGCGCATCGCAGCCGTTTCCGGGCGCAGGTGCTGGGGACTTCGTTGGCCGATCTGCGTCGCGTGGCCAACACTTGGCTGCAACCGGCAACAGGGGTCATCGGCGTGGTGACGCATGCGGGAGAGCGGGCCACCGTCGAGTCTTTGGGACTGACACTATTCAACCTCTAAACGGTGCAGGCAGATGAATATCGACTTCGATGAGTCAGAAGCGGGCTTCTGGGAAGCCCGCGCAGTCCATGCCATGGCGCAGCAGTTTGCGGAGCATGCAACCCGTGCGGGTGACCGCGAGTTGGTCAGTTTTCTCCAAGAATCTAGCCTCGCCCACTTGCAGTTGGCGGCTTACGCCACGCTGCGCGAAACGCATGGGCTGCAGGATAACGCGTGGCCCTCGTGGTCGCTGCTCAACCAGTTCTGGCGGCGAACCGTGGGGGCAACGCGCGCCGAAGAAGCCCTAAGCGCCCAGCGCAGCGATGCTTTGGCGCGGGCCGAGCGCGCCGAGCATGCGGCGTTTGATGCGTTTGCCGACGCCTCCCAAATGACCCGCGAACGCGATGTGTTGCAGGCAGAAGTGGAGCGTTTGCAGCGTCTGACTGCCCAATTACAGGCGGCTTTAGGCGCTAGCGGTCAGCGCGAGGTAGGCCCTTGAGCCGGCGCTGCACGGCTGAAGTACCGCTGCAGCAGCTGCGCCTCATCGAAATGTCGAACGCCCACGAACGCCGTGGCGTGGTGCCCGCGTTGCCGCATCGCGCCCGCCGAGGGCACGCCAAACGGCCATAGTAGATAGCGTTCGGCGCGTTGCGATCCCGGCACTAGGCCGTCGGGTGCAAACAAGCTGCGCGGCGTCCCCGCGGGCCCGGGTAGCGCGCGCAGCGTCGTGTAATCTTGGACTTTCAGCAGCACTGGTGGGTGCGGCGGAGCCGGTCCTACACCCCGCACCATGTGCGTGCCGGCGGCCAACTGCACCCCGATGCGGCTGAGCGGTGTCAGGTTATCCGCGACCCACGGCGGCTCCCCATCGGCGGGGTCCACGGGCCGCAAACGCAGGCGTGGTGTGGGGAACCACAGGTGATAGCACCCGCAGTTGTGCACGGTATCGAACGTCAGTGGCACGCCGTCGGCGTCGAGGGTCACCCGCCAGGTCAAACCGTCAAACTTCCCCGCGAGACTATCGAACCTCCCCACCGCTGGACGGGCCGGGAACCAAATGACGTAGTTCAACTGCAACAGCACCTGGTTTTCGAAACGCGTGTAGGAGGCGTACTGATAAACGCTGGGTGGCGCGGCAACCCGTGGCGTGCCCGTCGCACTGCGCGTGATGGTGCCGATATGGTCATCCTCGCTGGCACTCGCCACCACCCATACCGGCGCGTGTTGGGCAAACAGCGCGGCCAGCACCGGTGCGGCTAGGATCGGGAAGCCCAAGGGGTCGTGGCTGGCATTAGCGAAGGCGTGGGTCGTGGCGGTGGGTTCGGCCACCGCGGCGTCCGCGGCATAGACCCGCGCGTTGGCTGGGATGTCGAGGTGGGGCTGGGGATTTTCGGTCTTCTGCAAGCGGGCGATGCCGCGCCGCGCGAAGCGGGCCGCCACCGGATAGAGACCCAGCACCCGCTGGAATTGCCGATAGTCGGCGGGGACGGTGGCGGCACGCAACAGCGTGTCCCACGCCGGACCGCTCGTGACCAGACTGGCGACCAGTTGGCGACGACAATGATCGAGCGCTGCGGTGGGCGCGCCCAGCGCTGCCATCTCGATCCTGCGCCCATCCGTATCTAGCGCGGCTAAACGTGCCAGCCAGGCGCTACGACCCGGCGCGTCCATTGGTGTGGTGGTAAAGCTCGCCAGCAGCCGATTGACGCGCAGATACGGAAAGCCCGCTACCGGTGCGCTGTCGGCATCACCCACGCCGGCCCGCGCCACACGGCGATCGGCGTCGTTGAATGTCGCGAGGCAGGCGGTCTGTGTGGGGTGCGGTCGGTTAGGATTGCCGGCGCACGCGCTGAGCCCCAGCAGCAGCATGCTGGCAGCCAGTGTTTTTGGGCTCCAAAATTGACACACGTAAGTCTGGCCAAACGAATGAAGGCCCGAGTGTACAATCGAGCCTCCGCCATGCAGAGCGCGCAAATCACCCGCATGAGTTTAATTTCAACGCAACTCACCGCTGCCGCGACAACGGTGCTCGCCGCCTACGATTTTCAATGGCACTCGCTGAGCCTGCTCACGGGCGGTCTTATCAACACCACCCTGCGCGTGGAGACCTTAAACGGCCCGGGATATGTGCTGCAGCGTTTGCATCCGGTGTTCGATGAGGCGGTTAATCACAACCTGGATTTGGTCACCCGCGAGCTGGCGCGACAGGGCCTGACCACGCCTTTGCTCATCCGCACTCGCGAGCATGCGCGTGCCGTACCACTGGATGGCGCCGTGTGGCGGGTGCTGAGCCGAGTGCCCGGCCACAGCGTGGATGCGCTCAGCGATGCCGCCGGGGCGCAGGTCGCCGGGGCGGTGTTGGGGCGGTTTCACGCCGCGCTGGCTGATTGGCACGCGCCGTTGCCGCACATCCGGCCGCCCGTGCATGACCCGGCACGGCATTTGGCGGCGCTGCGTGGCGCGCTGGCGGCCCATCCGGGACATCGGCTCTACCCCGAGGTCGTGCGGTTGGCCCTCGCCATCACGACCCAATTGGCAGATTTGCCGGCGTGGCCGGCGGGGCCCGCCAGATTGGTCCACGGTGATCCCAAGATTTCCAACCTGCTTTTTGACGCCCAGGGACGGGGACTGTGTCTGGTGGATCTGGACACTCTCGCCCACGGCCCTGTGGTGCCCGAGTTGGGCGATGCGTTTCGCTCGTGGTGCAATCCGGGCCCGGAAGACGCGCCGCAAGCCAGTTTTGCGCTGGATTTCTTTGCCGCGGCCATCGAGGGGTATGCCAGCCAGACGGCGGGTTTGCTCGGGCCGGCCGAGTGGATGGGGCTGGTGGCCGGGACCCAAACCATCTACTTGGAACTCGCCGCCCGGTTCGCCGCAGATGCCTTGGAGGAGCGCTATTTTGGTTGGTCACCCGCGCGTTATGCGACCCGCGGCGAACACAATTTGGCGCGCGCCGGCAATCAACTGGCGGCGGCCCAAGATTTGGCACAGCAGGCGGATGCCGCAACGGCCATCCTCGTGCGACATTTTACGGGCGGGATGAAACCTTAACTTTCGCTCGCCCATTTCTCCGAGGTCGCTAGAATAAGATCGCGCACCCCGCGCAACGAGGAGTAGAGCATGGAACTGAGTGGCATTTTGACATTGGGGTTTGTCGCCTTGGTGGTGGTTACTCTCTACAAAGGTGCGAAGGTGGTGCCGCAGGGTTGGGAATGGACCATCGAGCGCTTTGGTCGTTATCGCACGACGCTCCAGCCCGGGCTGGGCATCATCCTGCCGTATATCGATAACGTCGGGCACCGGGTCAACATGATGGAGCAGGTGCTGGAAGTCCCCTCGCAAGAAGTCATCACGCGCGACAACGCGGTGGTGCGAGTCGATGGGGTGGTGTTCTTTCAAGTGCTAGACGCCGTGCGCGCCGCCTACGAGGTCACCCGGCTTGAATACGCCGTGCTCAATCTCACCATGACCAATATCCGCACGGTGCTGGGCTCTATGGATCTCGATGAATCTCTGTCCAAACGCGATGTCATCAACTCACGGCTGCTCTCGGTGGTCGACGAGGCCACCCATCCTTGGGGCTTGAAGGTCACCCGTATCGAAATCAAAGACATCACGCCACCACAGAACATGGTGGATTCCATGACCCGGCAAATGACCGCCGAGCGCTCCAAGCGCGCCGCCATTCTGGAGGCCGAGGGCATGCGTCAGGCCGCCATTTTAAAAGCCGAAGGTGAGAAGCAGGCGGCAGTACTCGAAGCCGAAGGGCGGCGTGAGGCGGCTTTCCGGGAAGCCGAGGCGCGCGAGCGTTTGGCCGAGGCGGAAGCCCGCGCGACGGCCATGGTGTCGGAGGCCATTACCAACGGTAACGTTCAGGCAATAAATTATTTTATTGCGCAAAAATACGTGGAGGCGCTGAAAGTCATCGGCTCCGCGCCCAATCAGAAGATTATTTTTATGCCCTTGGAGACTACCGGACTGCTGGGCTCGGTGGGGGGCGTCGCTGAACTCGCGAAAGAAGCCTTCTCGATGCAAGGTTCGCAACGGCAGTGAACAGCCTGCTGCAAACTTTGGGTCCGTGGCATTGGTTGCTGCTGGGCATGGTTTTATTGATCGCGGAAACCCTGCTGCCGGGCACTTTTTTGGTGTGGTTTGGGGTGGGCGCGGCGGTCACGGGGGGCTTGTTGCTGTTGGTGCCAACGCTGGTCTGGCAAGCGCAGTGGGTGGTGTTTGCTGCGCTGTCGCTGGGTAGCGTGGTGGTTTGGCGGCGCTACCGCAAAAGTCATCCCGATAGAGACGACCATCCCACGCTCAACCGGCGTGGCCACTCCTATGAGGGGCGCCGCTTTACCTTGTCGACGCCGATTATCGATGGCGTTGGCAAACTGCCGGTGGACGGCTCTAGCTGGAAAATCACCGGCCCCGATTTACCCATCGGCACGGTCGTCATCGTTACCGGCGCAGACGGGACTATTCTCAAGGTCGAGCCTGCGGAGTAGGCCAGAACCGCCTGCGCGTCGAGCGACACATAAAATCTATCAACGGGCCGTCAACGGCCGCCGCAAGATGAGGGGAGCACGCATGGATTTGGGACTACACGGCAAAGGCGTCATCGTGACCGGTGCCAGCAAGGGAATAGGGCGCGCCATTGCGTTGGAGTTTGCCCGCGAAGGCGCTCGGGTCGCCATTTGCGCGCGTGGTGCGGCAGCGCTAGAAAACACCCGCGCCGAAATCGCCGCACTGGGCGGCACGGTATTCGCCGCCAGCTGTGATGTGGGCGACGCCGCCGCCCTGCAGGGCTTTCTCAATGCTGCCCACGGGGCCTTGGGTCGGGTGGACGTACTCGTTAACAATCCCTCCGGCTTTGGCGTGAGCGACGACGAAGCCGGTTGGGCGGCGAGTATCAATGTGGACATTCTGGCCGCCGTGCGGGCTACCAAGGCCGTCGTGCCTTGGATGGAACAGGTCGGCGGTGGTGCGGTCATCCATATCAGTTCCATTTCTGGACTAGAGGCGAGCCTGCCGGGGGTGGCCGCTTACGCCGCCGCCAAGGCTGCGCTCATCAGTCATGCTAAAAGCATGGCCATGGAACTCGCGCCCAAAGGGATTCGGGTTAACTGCGTGGCGCCGGGGTCTATCGACTTCCCCGACGGCTTCTGGGATGGCATTCATAAAGGCAACCCCGCCTTCTATGACATGGTCGTTGGCAGTATTCCGTTTGGGCGCATGGGGCGGCCTGAAGAAGTGGCCAACGCGGTGCTGTTTCTGGCGTCCGCTAAAGCCAGCTGGGTTGCCGGTGCGTTGCTGGCGGTGGATGGGGTGCAGCACAAAGGGAACCTGTGACTTTACCGCGATGGCTGCCATCGGCGTCAGAGCACGCCTGGCGGCTTGGCGCGCTAGGACATTGCGGATCAAGCCAATAAAGGAGTAGGCGCGATGCGGGTATTTGTGACGGGCGCAACGGGCTTCATCGGCCGACCACTGGTCACGGCGTTGCTGGTGCGCCGGCATCGCGTGACCGCTTTAGTGCGCGATGCGCAGAGCCCGGCCGCCATCGCGCTGTTGGCCGAAGGCGTGGAACTCGTGGTGGGCGATGTCAGCGACCGGGGGGTGTTGCGCACGGCGATGACCGGTGCGGAGATGGTGGTGCACGCAGCAGGGCACTACGCGCTGGGGCTGAACAAGGCCGGGCGCGAGCGCATGACCCAAGCCAATGTTAACGGCACGGCGAATACGCTGGGGATCGCGCACGAACTGGGGGTCGGGCGCATCCTCTATGTCTCTACGGCGCTTGTTTTTGGATCCAGCGACGGCCGGCCACGCGACGAAAACTGGGTGCGCGGCGGCGCCCCACAATCACATTACGAAGCCACCAAAGTGGAAGCCCACGAACTGGCGTTGGCCTTACAACGAGCGGGCGCGCCGTTGCTGATCGCCTGTCCAGTGGCCGTCATCGGGCCGGGCGACCATTCGAGTTTGGGCCGTTTAGCCCGCCTGTATGTCCGCAACCTGCTGCCGCCGGTATCGTTTGGTGACGGTGCGGCGAGCTTCGTGCATGTGGAAGACGCGGTTGCTGGGCTGCTCCATTGTCTGGAACGTGGGCAGTTGGGCGAGACCTACCTGTTGTCAGGCGGCTCCTTACCGGTGCGGGAGGTTTTTAGCATCTGGCACACCACCCCCGGCGGCCTGAAGTTTATCTGGTGGTGGATGCCGCGCTGGTTGGCCGTGCGCTATTGCGCGCTGCTGGAACCACTGGAGCGGCTGTGGGATCCCAGCCCTTTGTTTAGCGCGGATTTAGCCCGCATGGCTTTTATGGATCTGCAGTTCGACGGGACCAAAGCAGTACGCGAATTGGGCCTGAAATTTCGCTCGCCGCGGCAGGCTTGGCTAGACACGCTAGCGAGCGAGCGCCGGCATTTAGGCCGTCGCTAAAGCCCACCCAAGCGGGGCGCACACGGCGGGTTTTTAAAGGTAATTGTTGTGGTGCGTCGAGAACGCGAGCCTTGACGCCGCGGGTGGTTTACACTAAGCCCCCCCCACGCCCGGTCACGCCCCAGCCCATGTCTGATTCCACGCTTAGTTTTGCCGATCTCAAACTGCCCGCGGCCCTGCTCGCGACGCTAAACGCCATCGGCTATGAAACCCCCTCGCCTATTCAGGCCGCCGCCATTCCTGCCCTTTTGGCTGGCGAAGATATCATCGGCCAGGCACAAACAGGCACCGGCAAGACCGCCGCATTTGCCTTGCCTTTTCTGGCACGCATCGATCTCACCGCCCACGATCCACAGGTGCTGGTTTTAACCCCCACCCGTGAGCTCGCCATCCAGGTGGCCGAAGCCTTCCAGAGTTACGCCCATGGCCTGCCCGGCTTTCATGTACTGCCGCTATACGGCGGACAGAGCATGGGCCAACAGCTCCACCAGCTACGCCGCAGCGTGCATGTGGTGGTTGGCACTCCCGGCCGCATCATGGACCATCTGCGCCGCGACACCCTGAAATTGGGTTCTTTGCGCGGGCTCGTGCTCGACGAAGCCGACGAAATGCTCCGCATGGGTTTCATCGATGACGTGGAATTTATTCTGGAAAAAACGCCGGCCAGCCGGCAAACGGCGCTGTTCTCCGCCACCATGCCGGAGCAAATCCGTTCGGTCGCGGCGCGCCATCTCAAGAATCCCCGCGAAATTCGCATCAAAGCGAAGACCAGCACGGTGGAATCTGTGCGGCAGCGCTATTGGCAGGTGGCGGGGTTGCACAAGCTAGATGCCCTCACGCGCATTCTGGAAGCCGAAGAACTAGACGCCGTCCTTATTTTTGTTCGCACTAAAATGGCCACGCTGGAACTGGCTGAGAAGCTGGAGGCACGCGGCCACGCTTGCGCCGCCCTCAACGGCGATCTCAATCAGGCGCAGCGCGAGAAAACCGTCGAGCAGCTGAAGTCAGGCGATCTCGACATCGTCATCGCCACCGATGTCGCGGCCCGCGGCTTAGACGTGCCACGCATCAGCCATGTGGTTAATTACGACATTCCTTACGACATCGAAAGTTACGTTCATCGCATTGGACGCACCGGGCGTGCTGGCCGACCGGGCGAAGCCATTCTTTTTGTCGCGCCCCGTGAAATCCGGATGTTAAGGGCGATCGAGCGCGCCACCCGGCAACCCATCGAGCCCATGCGCGCGCCAACCCGCGAAGCCATTGCTAGCCGGCGCGTGAGCCAGTTCAAAAAAGCCGTGTTTGATGTCCTCGCCACGGAGGATCTGCACTGGTTCCAAGGGTTGGTTGAGGAAATGGCTACTGAAGGCGGGGTCGAAATCCCCAAGCTCGCCGCCACGCTGGCGTTCATGATTCAACGCGATCGCCCCCTCAGCTTTGAAGGTGCGGTGGTCAACGTGCCTTATGCCTCGCATGCCGCGCCATCTCGGCAGGAGCGTCCGTCGCGCCCCGAAAGCCACGAACAGGCCCCCCGGTTCGAGCGCACAGAGCGCCCTTCTCGGGTGGAACGTGCGCCGCGCGAGGAGCATCCCACGCGGGTTCCGCCAGCCCGGATGCCCAGTGCCCCGGCGTATGAGCCGCCGGCACGCGCCCCGTCTGAGCCACCGGCCCACGCCTCGTCTGAGCCACAGGCCCACACCCCGTCTGAGCCCCCGGCCTACACCTCGGGTGAGCGGCCACCAGCGCCATTCCTCACGCCGCGTAGCGAAGCCCCTGTGGCGTCTGCGCCCAGCGTGGCGTTTCCGCTGGAAGCTGAGCCGCTGAAGGATTTTCCAGACCTCGCCATGGTGCGTTATCGCATTGATGTGGGCCTGCAAACCGGGGCTACTCCCAAACATATCGTGGGTGCCATCGCCAACGAGGCGGGGATCGAATTCCGCTACATCGGCCGCATCGATATGTACGACGATTTCAGCACCGTGGACTTGCCCGACGGCATGCCGCGCGATTTGCTGGAACACCTGAAGAAAGTCCGTTTTGGCCAATTCCGGTTCAACATGGAACCGGTGGCCGCCGCCGCTCCCCGCAAGCGCACCCCGCGCCGTGAGGGCGAGGGTGGGCCGCGCCGCGACGGCGAAGGTCCGCCGCGCCGCCACAAGTAGCGAGACTCGCGGGCGGTGTAGGCGCTAACGCCACATCGCCCGTTGGCATGCCTAAACGGCGGGCGTGACCCAACCGCGACGATGCCCAGGCAGGCGCAGCGCCGCGGCATATTTGGCCGCGCCGAGGGCGGCTCCGCTGGGGATATGCTGGCTGGGAAAAATTCCCGCATTGGGCGACTGTGCGCGCAGCAGTTGTTTGGCCAGCATCAGCTTGTGCACTTCGCTGGGTCCATCGGCCAGCCCAAGGGCGTGACCCCACAGTAGCCACTCGCCGAACAGCATCTCGTTGGAGACGCCTAACGCGCCGTGTAAGTGAATGGCCTTGCTGGCCATTTCTACCATCACCCGTTCGCTCAAAACCTTCACCGCCGCGATGTCGCCGCGCACCAGTTTGTAGTCGTTGTGGCGGTCGATTTTCCAAGCAGTCTGGAGGACGAGCAGTCGAAATTGTTCGAGCTGCATCCAGAGTTCGGCGATGGTGTCTTGGACGAGTTGTTTGTCCGCCAGCCGGGATCCTTGCGTGTAGCGTGATTGCGCCCGTTCGCAGATGGCGTCAAAGGCGCGCCGAGCGAGGCCCACGGTGCGCATGGCGTGGTGTACTCGGCCGCCGCCGAGGCGAGTTTGGGCGATTTTAAAAGCGGCGCCGGCTTCACCCAGCAAGTTATCGCGGGTTAGCTGCACGTCGTTAAAGCGCAAGTAGGCGTGCGCGCCGTGTTCGGGGTGCTCGAAGGCCATGCCCGTATTGCGCACAAACTCTACCCCCGGAGTATGGGTGGGGACGATGAACATCGTCGCGCCGTGGTGGATCGCCGCGCTGGTGTCTGTCACCGCCATGACGATGAGAAATTCAGCCCAGCGCGCATTAGAGGCGAACCATTTTTCGCCCCGTAGCACCCAACCCTCGGCAGTGGGCTCGGCGCGGCACGTGAACACCTTGGGATCGGCGCCGCCTTGTGGTTCGGTCATGGAAAAACACGACACAATCTCGCCCGCCATGAGGGGCTTCAAGTAGCGCGCCTGCTGGGCCGGCGTGCCGAAGTGGGCGAGAATTTCTGCATTCCCGGTATCCGGGGCGGCAGTGCCAAAAATGGTGGGCGCAAAAAAAGATCGGCCCAAGAGTTCGTTCATCAGTGCCAACTTCAGCTGGCCCCAGCCCCCGCCGCCCATCGAGGGCGGTAGATGACAAGCCCACAAGCCCTGCGCCTGCACGGCCGCTTTTAACGGCGTCATGATGGCCATCAGCGCTGGATTGCCGGTGTTGTAGGTCTCGTCTTTGGGAAACAAGTAATCCAGCGGCTCAATTTCCGAGCGCACGAAGCGCTCGATCCAGTCGAGTTTTTGCTGAAATTCCGGGTCAGTTTCAAAATTCCACATGGGGTCGCCTTTGATAATGCTTAGGGCTGCTGTAACAGTAGCGTGTTGTTTGCCCGCAAGCAGCGCGCGACCAACACCCCGTACATTGGGTTGGGCGCAGGCTCTACCAACAGGTGCCTGATGAACTGGGTGGCGCGCGCAACAGTGTTCGTGCTCGTGCTCGCCTCGCTGGTGGCGCTGGCGCTGCCCTCTAGCGACCCGTCGCAAGGGGTAATCCCCGCCGCACGGACTTGCTCTTCACAGACTTTTTGGCTTGCGGTGGTCGGGCTATCGGGCACGCTTTTGGGCGTTAGGCTGGCACACCCGCCCAGCATCGCGAGAATGGCGGTGACGAGCACCAGCCGGGAGAAGGGCGCGCGCATGGTTTGCTCCTAACTTAGGGGCCTCACTTTAACCGGCGAGAACAAAAGCGTCGATTGCTCTGGTTGCGGCCGCCTCGCTCGGCGTGCATGGTAGGCGCCCACGCGCGCTGCCGATCGACGGCTGCCTGCCACCGAGAATTTGTGTATGGCGAGAGATTTTATGTTCGACCTCCTAGTCGCTAACCGACCGCTGCCTGCGCGCGCGCGCCGCGGCGCGGGTTTGGGTTCCCCCTTTTCGCTGGCGGGCTCCTCACCATGAGCCGCCGACGCCCGCTCCGCGCGGCGGTGGGGCCCGTGACCCCGCCCACTCCGCCGGAAAGTTCTGCCCGCCAGCTGTGGGGGCGCGCGTGTCTGGCCTGCGGTGCCGCGGCGGTCGCGTTGTGGTGGACAGTGATCGTCTGGGCTGGCAGTCAACTACCCGATTTCAGCCATCGGCAACAATTCATCAGCGAACTGGGTGCCGGCGATAGCCCCCAGGCGCTAGCCGTGCGGGGGCTAGGTTTTGGCCTTTCGGGCGTTCTGACGATAGTCTGCGGTCTATACATCGCCGCGCGGTGTCGCCACGACCGCGCGGCATTACTCGGTAGCGTGCTGTTGCTGCTGGCTGGCGTCGCCCGGCTGGGCGCGGGCATTTATCCCTGTGATGTGGGCTGCCCGGTGTTTCACGCATCGACGGCCCAACTCATCCACTCATGGGCCGAGCGCGCGAGCTTTGGCCTGC
>CAIPNE010000828.1 GCA_903866355.1 uncultured Gammaproteobacteria bacterium | reverse complement strand
TGTTTCGGCGCCCGCACTAACTGCATGGCGGCGTTGTCGACGTACAGATGGCTCAGAGTGACAGCCGGGTAGTCGGCCGCCAGTTCGCTCACCACTTCGCGCCATAGGTCAGTGGTTTCCAGGACGTTAGCTTTATCCACGGAGCACAACCGCCCTTGTCGCTCGCCGGCAAGACGAAACGCGGCGTGCGCGATGCGACGGATCTCCGCCTCGGTATAAATCATGGTGTTGCGACCGGTGCGACTGCCATCTGGCAGGGTCTCGATGCCGCGCGGCTGGCCAAAATAAATGTCGCCGGTTAGTTCACGCACGATCACGATGTCTAGGCCGCGGACCACCTCGGGCTTGAGGGTGGAGGCGTCGGCAAGCGCATCGAAAAGCAGCACCGGGCGCAGGTTGCAGAACAGGTCGAGCCCGGCCCGCAAGCGCAGCAAACCGCGTTCCGGCCGCTGGTCGCGGGCAATGCGATCCCATTTAGGGCCGCCCACCGCGCCGAGCAAAATGGCGTCCGCGGCGTGTGCTGCCGCCAGCGTTGCCGCCGGGAGGGGATCGCCGCACGCGTCCACCGCGCATCCACCCATTAGAGCGTTTTCTAACTCGATTGCCAGTCCATAGCGCTCGCGCAGGGCGTTCAGTACCGCGCGCGCGACCGCCACGATTTCCGGGCCAATGCCATCACCCTCGATCAGCAAAATTTTGTGCGCCATCGCGTGCACCCACCAGCAAAAAAGGGCTGTGAGAATAACCGAAAGATAGGATCGCCGCATACCGATGCCGAAGCCATCCCGGCTCTCTATACTAGACACCGTTCCCGTTCTAGGCGCCCCCACATGAATCCTGGCCTCGCTAAACTGCAGCCGTACCCTTTCGAGCGACTAAGTGCCTTGCGCGACGGGGTAGAACCCAATCGGGCGCTGACGCCCATTAACTTGTCGATCGGCGAACCCCAGCACCCAACGCCGCGCTTGGTGCTAGACGCGCTGATTGCCGCGCTAGACGGCACCGCCAAATACCCAGCAACCAAAGGCTCGGACGAACTGCGCAACACCATCGCCCACTGGCTAACCCAGCGTTTTCGACTGCCGGAAGGTGCCGTTCGGGGCGACACCATGGTACTGCCGGTCAATGGCACCCGCGAGGCGTTGTTTGCGATTGCACAATGTGTGACGGACCGCGACACAGCCAAAAATCTGATCGCGATGCCCAACCCGTTTTATCAAATCTATGAGGGTGCGGCGTTGCTCGCGGGTGCCACGCCGTATTTTTTACCCTGTCCCGCCGACCGTGGCTTCCTGCCAGACTTTGCCGCGGTAGATCCGGCTGTTTGGGCGCGCTGTGTGATGGTCTATATCTGCTCGCCAGCCAATCCGTCGGGCGCCGTGATGGCGCAAGCAGACTTCGTACAATTGTTAGAACTTGCCGATCGCTACGACTTTAGCGTGGTATCAGATGAGTGCTATTCCGAACTCTATCTGGACGAGTTATCACCTCCGTGCGGGCTATTGGAAGCCGCGTGGGCGAGTGGACGCACCGATTTTCGCCGTTGCTTGGTCATGCACAGCTTGTCTAAGCGCTCCAATGCGCCGGGGTTGCGCTCAGGCTTTGTCGCCGGCGACCCCACTTTAATGGCGGAATTTCTGCGCTATCGCACGTATCACGGCGCCGCGATGCCGCTACATGTACAGGCCGCCAGTGTGGCGGCGTGGCGTGACGAAGCCCATGTCATCGCCAACCGCGCATTGTATCGCGCCAAATTTCAGGCCGTGACCCCCATCCTGGCCGGCGTTTCCCAGATCGCCAGCCCTGCCGGGGGCTTTTATCTGTGGCCACAGTTTGATTGCGATGAAACGGCGCTCTGCCGCCAACTGTGGGCGCAAGCCCACGTGTTGACGCTGCCGGGCAGCTTTCTCGCACGCGAAGAAGGCGGGCGAAATCCAGGCAGCGGGCGGCTCCGCTTAGCGCTGGTCGCCTCGCTTGAAGACTGCGTGGAGGCGGCACGCCGCATTCACGCCCTGCTCCAACTCTCCTAATTTTCGGAATCCCACACGATGGAAGCACTTTCTCGCCTGATTGACCGGGCCTTCGAAGACCGCGCCAACCTCACCCCCAGCACCGCCTCCGCCGCAATTCACGCGGCGGTAGAGGAAACGCTGGCACTCCTCGACAGCGGCGAGCTACGCGTCGCCGAGAAGCGCGATGGTCAATGGATCGTCAACGAATGGGCTAAAAAAGCCGTATTGCTGAGTTTTCGCCTAAACGACAACGTGGTCATGGACGGCGGGCACACTCAGTACTTCGATAAGGTTCAGAGTAAATTTGCCGGCGCGAGCGCAGAGGATTTTCGACGGATCGGCGCGCGCATCGTCCCGCCAGCCATAGCCCGGCGCGGCAGTTACATCGCCCCGGGCGTCATCCTAATGCCCAGTTACGTGAAC
This sequence comes from uncultured Gammaproteobacteria bacterium, assembly GCA_903866355.1. Taxonomy (GTDB): domain Bacteria; phylum Pseudomonadota; class Gammaproteobacteria. Next base: position 1,547 of record CAIPNE010000828.1, on the reverse strand, counting down.
ATCGGCGCGTACGTCGATAGCGGCACCATGGTCGATACTTGGGCGACGGTTGGTTCGTGCGCACAAATCGGCAAGAACGTACATTTGTCGGGGGGCGTCGGCATCGGTGGGGTCTTGGAGCCACTCCAAGCGGCGCCTACCATCATTGAGGACAATTGCTTCGTCGGCGCCCGTTCCGAAGTCGTGGAGGGGGTGATCGTAGGCGAGGGATCGGTCATTTCAATGGGCGTATTTCTGGGCCAAAGCACCAAAATTCTCGACCGCGCCACCGGCCAGATTAGCCACGGCTACGTGCCACCCGGATCAGTCGTCGTGGCCGGCAGCTTGCCGTCTGCCGACCGCAGTCACAGCCTGTACTGCGCGGTTATCGTCAAACGGGTCGATGCGCAGACGCGAGCCAAAGTCAGCATCAACGAATTGCTCCGCGACGATTAGCCCAGAGGTTAGGCCGCTCAGTCGGCGGTGGAAACACCCACCGACTGGGTCACCACATCCGCTAAAAAACCTGCCAGCTCGGTCACTAGCGCCTCATCGCGCCCCTCAACCATGACCCGGATGAGGGGCTCGGTGCCGGAAGGTCTTAACAGCACCCGCCCTTCCCCAGCCAGCCGCTCCTCGACTTCCGCTACAGCGGCCGCGATTTGGCGAGATTCGGTGACGTCAAAACGCTGTGCCAGACGCACGTTGAGCAATATCTGGGGAAACTTGCTCATGCCCCGGCCAAGCTCAGCCAGCGCTTGCTGCTCGACCAGCATGGATTCGATGACCTGTAGGGCGGAGATGATCCCATCGCCGGTGCTGGTTAAATCGAGACAAATGATGTGCCCCGAAGATTCACCGCCTAGGGACCAGCCATTGGCGTGGAGCATTTCAAGAATGTGGCGGTCGCCTACTTTGGTGCGATGAAAATCCAGCCCGTTATCACGGAGAGCAATTTCCAAACCCAAATTACTCATGTGAGTGCCGACCACGGCACCCGTCAAGCGACCCAAGCGCTGCCGATGGCGCGCGATAATGAAAGTGAGTTCGTCGCCGTCCAGCACCCGACCTTCATGATCCACCATGATGAGGCGGTCACCGTCGCCATCTAACGCAATGCCCACATCGGCAGCTTCGGCCACCACCCGTCGTTGCAGCGCCGCTGGCGCGGTTGCACCGACACCATCGTTGATATTAAAGCCGTCGGGCTCGGCGCCCATCACAATGACTTGCGCGCCCAGTTCTTCGAAGACTTCCGGGGCAATGTGATAAGTCGCTCCGTGCGCGCAATCAACCACAATCTTGAGCCCGGCTAGATCGATGCCACTCGCCAACGTGCTCTTGCAGAATTCGATGTAGCGTCCTGCGGCGTCTTGCACGCGGTGGGCTTTGCCAAGTTCGCGCGAGCTAGCGTAGGTATAGGGTTCGTCGAGTTCGCGTTCGATGGCGAGTTCGGTTTCGTCTGGCAGTTTAGGGCCTGCGCCAGAACAGAAAATGATGCCGTTGTCATCAAAGGGATTGTGCGAGGCACTGATAACACTCCCGGCTTGTGCGAGGAAAGTTCGGGT
>CAIPNE010000827.1 GCA_903866355.1 uncultured Gammaproteobacteria bacterium | reverse complement strand
GCCACCCCCAACGCCGTCGCGATCTCGACTACGCCCCGCCAGATTTCGCGGTCATGAATGCGCGCGCCCGCCTGATTTTTCGCAATCTGGTGGGTTGGTCCGCCGCGTGTGCCTTTTTCTGGATTTGGCGTGAAGTGCTGCCAGCCTTAGGGGTACTGGACCAAATCAGTCTGTGGGACGTGGAGCTCAAAGACGCGGAAGGCGCGTTGCACGTTTCGCCCATCACCTTGGCCAATCTTGCCATGGCGGCCGTGATTGGCACCATCGCGGTGCTGGCGGCGCGCAATATGCCGGGTCTTCTCGAAATTTCCTTGCTGCAACGGCTGCCGATGCATCGTGGCAGCCGCTACGCCGTCAACATGCTGGTGCAGTATGTGATTGTGGCAATTGGCATCACGCTCACGCTGAGTACGCTCGGTTTGCGCTGGGGCCAAGTGCAGTGGCTGGTTGCCGCGCTGGGTGTCGGTTTAGGCTTTGGGCTACAGGAGATTTTTGCCAATTTCGTCTCGGGTCTTATTTTGTTGTTCGAGCGACCCGTGCGCGTGGGCGATTTCGTGACGATAGGTGAACTGAGCGGGCGGGTCACCCGCATCCAAATTCGGGCGACCACCATTTGTGACGCAGATAATCGCGAGATTATCGTGCCCAATAAAAATTTCATCACTGATCGTTTTTTAAACTGGACGCTCACCGATGCCGTGACCCGCCTCGTGATTCCAGTAGGTGTTGCCTATGGGTCAAACACGGATCAGGCACTGACCCTGCTGCTGGACATCGCTCGTGCCCATCCCAACGTGTTGCACGAACCAGCGCCGTGCGCGGTATTTCAGAGTTTTGGCGATAGCGCTTTACTGCTTGAATTGCAGGTCTACGCGAAAGAAATCAATCTACGGGTGGACTTACGGCACGAGCTGAACACGCGAATTTATCGCGCATTTGCGGAGCATGGCATCGAGATTCCCCGCCCCCAGCGTGAGGTTCTTTTGCGTTCGGTGCCGCCTGACTCGTGTCTGAAATAACCGGCGGCGGCCGCAGCGGGGGAGGGCGGGGCCCTACAAAGGTGAAATTTTGGACAGTGCTTAAAATGGCTCCCCGGGACGGACTCGAACCGCCGACCCAGTGATTAACAGTCACTTGCTCTACCGACTGAGCTACCGGGGAATTGCCTAAGCGGGGGGTATACTACTTTCGCTCATCAGAGTGGTCAATGAACGCGCGCAATTCATTCGGCGCGCAGTCATCGATTGCGCTCAAGAGCGCGGCTGGCAGAGCAGTCCGCAGGCCACGTTTCCGGCGCGCCCGGCCCCCAATCCGCCCAGCGTCGCTCGCGACGGGCACCGAGAATTCGAGATCACTTTCACATGCTAACGTCCATGGAATCCCGTTTTAGGCTGACCGCTCCCTTCCAACCAGCGGGTGGGCAGCCGCGCGCCATTGCGGAGTTACTTGCCGGCATCAACGATGGTTTGGCGCATCAAACGCTGTTGGGCGTCACCGGTTCGGGCAAGACTTTCACCATTGCCAACGTCATCGCTGAGATTCAGCGACCGACCATCATGCTGGCTCCTAACAAGACGCTGGCAGCCCAGTTGTACGGTGAGATGAAGGAATTCTTTCCCGACAACGCAGTGGAATATTTTGTCTCCTACTACGATTACTACCAGCCGGAGGCGTACGTTCCGTCCTCGGACACCTACATCGAGAAAGATTCCTCGATCAACGATCACATCGAGCAAATGCGTTTGTCAGCAACCAAAGCGCTGCTGGAACGCCGGGATACGATCATTGTGGCGACGGTCTCCGCCATTTACGGCTTGGGCGACCCCAACACATACCACGCGATGGTGTTGCACCTAAAACGGGGGGATCGCATCGATCAGCGTCAACTACTGCGGCGCTTGGCAGAACTCCAATACGTTCGGAACGACGTAGAACTCACCCGTGGGAACTATCGCGTGCGCGGCGAAGTCATCGATATTTTTCCGGCGGAGTCCGAGCGCGACGCGGTGCGCGTGCAGCTATTCGATGACGAAATTGAGGCGTTGTCCTATTTTGATCCGCTGACCGGCGAGCAACTGCGCCAAGTGCCGCGGCTCACGGTGTATCCCAAATCTCACTATGTCACCAGCCGTGAACGGGTGTTGGCGGCCGTGGAGGCGCTAAAAATTGAACTCCGAGAGCGCCTGATCGAACTGCGAAAATCGGACAAATTAGTTGAGGTGCAGCGACT
>CAIPNE010000826.1 GCA_903866355.1 uncultured Gammaproteobacteria bacterium | reverse complement strand
CATCGAATTTCCGCCCATCGAATTTCCGGCCCAAAGACAATCTGGGACACCCATCGAATTTCTCGAGGATTTGGACCCAAGGATCTGGGACACCCATCGAATTTTCGGTCTGAGCCAGTTCCCCCGCCGCGTTCACTAACTCGCCGCGACAACTAGCGCGCGAGGGTTTCTCCCTAGCCGTCTCTCCAAACCAAACAGCGCGGCGGTGTTATTCGTTTGCCCGTGCATAAAGACGCCGTTCCGCCGCGTGACCACGCACCCGCCGCCAGCCATTTCTGGCCGCGACCACCCCCAACTGGTGCGGGGCGCCGACGAAAAGATGAAAGCGGGCAGGTAGTTCGCACACCGTCGTGAACCAGTCGGTGATATCGAGATCCAACGCAGCTAGCAGGTTGGGCGTAGCAGTGGGGATAACGCCGCGTCGTCGCGGATGCACCGCACGTCCGCTCGTGACGAGCAGGTCCAGATAGTCCTGCAGATTGAATGGTAGGCCAGTGTCTTCGTCACCATGAATGGCCACGGCGAGCAATCGTTGCTGACCCGAGTTGAACGCCGCTTCTCCGATAGATGCGGCGAGCCCCGCGCGCGTCGGATTCAAATCCACATAGGCCATCACCACCAGTAACGCTGCTTCACCTAGCAGTGCCTGTGATTTGAAGCGTCCCTCCCAGAAGCGACCGGTACAGCCGTCCACCGCACCGGCGCGGCGGGCGAGGCGCAACGTTGCTCGGGGAGCGTTGCGACAGCCACTGCCGGACGCAGACCCAACCCCTCCGCCTGTAAGCCGGGCGCAGGGGGCCGCGTGCTCGGTGCTGTCTAACGCATGGCCGGCATGATCATTTCTGCAAAATCGCGATAGACCTTCGTGGCATGGTCCGCTGCTGGCAGTAGGTTTAGTTCCTTCAGGCCGTTGCGCTCCATCTGCGTCAGATCCGCGATAATTTCCTCCGGTGTGCCAACGAGGCATGACGCGCGAATGGCGTCGGGTGTCACGAAGCGGCGCTCCTCTGGTTGCATGAAGGTGCAATGTCCGTTGTGTAATTGCCGGAAACGTCCATTCTCCGGCAAGCTGAAATGCTTAACGCGATCAATGTAAGCCTCCCAGTTAGCGGCAAAATGCGCCGGAATGAACTCGTCCTTCTCCCCCGCCTTTTTCCAGATCTCATAATAGAAATGCAGTTCGGCGGTCACCCACGAACCCACCTCGTTGATGACGCGCTCGTCGGTTAGCTTCTCTCCCGGACGCAGCACGCAGCCGGCGGTCAGGAGTGAAGTGTGGAAATCGGCGCCCAGCGTGCGCCCCACCGCCTTCGCGCCAGTCTGAATTTGTGCGATGCGCGTCTTGACCCCTACGGCATCGCGTCCCACCGTCACCCACCCGTCGCCATACGCGCCAGTTGCCTCGCAGGCTTTGGCGCCATTGGCGGCCACGTAGATGGGGATGCGGTTGTCGATGTTGATGTAGTAGCGATCGCGATGCAGGAATTGAATCTCCTGGCTCACGCCGCGGTAGGTGTAATCAACCGCCTCGCCGTCAAGCAGTGCACGCACTACGCGGAGGTATTCGCGGAATTCTTTGACCGGCATTGGGTGCTGGCCCATCACGCGCATCGCGGTATGGCCAGTGCCGATGCCGAGAAACACTCGGCCGGGCGCAATCTGATTGATGGTCGCGATCGAATGTGCCGTGACGGGCGCGATGCGCGTGCCGGTAATCGCCACCCCAGTGCCGATCTGGATGCGTTTTGTATTGGCCGCTACCAGCGCCAAGGTGGCGTAGCAGTCAGACCAGATCATCTGTGAATCTGGGACCCAGGCACGGTCATACCCCAGTTCCTCCGCATAGCGGACCAAATCCCAACGGCTCACGTGCGGATCGATGGTGACGGCGAATTTCATGCGGGCCCCCTCTTTAGCTAGATGGATAAGCCTCGACTATACAAACCCGGCACGCGCCGTACCAACGGCACGCGCGCTAAGCGACCACCCGCGCAACCAAGCGGATGTCTCGCAGCACGGGCCGGATGACGTGTGCCCGCTTGCAACGCCATTCAACAGTTGGTAGGCAACGCACGAAGGCGCTTAGCGAGAATGGCCGATGCCCGGAGAAATCAGCGTCAGAACAGCGCGTCGGAAATGGAACGGGCGAGCCACGGCGCCGTCGAGTATTTTCCGGTGTCGACCGAAATGTACCCACCCCGTCGAACGGCCCCAAAGTCCCTGCGTTGATGCAGGGTTGACGACGGATCAGACAGGAGGCCGCTACCGGCAGCAAACACCCAACCACCCTCGATGGAAAAGCGCTCAGTGTTCTCGCGTATGTCAGCCACCCACGGCAGAAAATTTTCAAGATTGTTAAAAATAGAGGCCGCCTGCTGCCGAGGGTCCGGCATTACTAAACTCTCAACTGGGGGTGGCAAGACCTCAGAACTGTCGACCCGTAAACCATCGGGGTACCAAGACAAGTAAAAATCCCGACCGTTGTAATTTTTGATATCGCCAAACGGACCGGTTGCAATAACCACACAAGGGGCCGCCACCGGCACTGTCGTGCGCAAGAAAATAGACTGACGATAGCGGTGCGACCAAGCACCCGCTG
>CAIPNE010000825.1 GCA_903866355.1 uncultured Gammaproteobacteria bacterium | reverse complement strand
CGCTGCTCCCACAGCCGTATTGGCGCATGCGTCCTGCACGTTGGCGATGCCGTCGGCATCAGCATCCGCCAAGCTGGTGTCTCTTGTATAGACCGGTATGCCTGTCCGTGCGGGCACCTGCACTGGCCAAGAAACCAGGGTGTCATCCGTGAAGTATTGGAATGCACTGCACAACGACTGCGGCACTGCGAGGGAAGCGCAGTCGTAATCGGCAGGGGTGGCGCCGGTATTCAGTAATAGCTGAATCTGCGCTGCCTCCGCCTGCGCCGCGGTCAACTTGACGACCTCCAAGCGCGCAACTGCAAGTCTCGACCCTGGCAAGTTGCGGTCAAAGTCGACCCGTGCGCCAAGCTCCTGCGTCAATGGGTTGCCGGCAGTCACAGTCTTGATCGCCTGAAAAGAAAAGGAGTAGCGGCGCCATGAGGCAGAGCCCACGAACGATTCTGGGGAAGGCATCAGAAACTCATACCCTGCGCTGCCGCCCCCGCCCCGTCGCACAACGGCATTGATGGACTGCCCTTCCTGGCCGGTAGCAGCATCAAAGGTGACGCGATACCATACGCCCTCCACGACAGAAAAATTCCAGGAGCTGAGCAGGCTCGTACTGCCGCCCGCCCGCATTTCGATGCAAGGCGCGAAGCCACAGTTCAACACGGTCGCGGTTGCCAAGGGGGGTGTCTGGTTCCAGGACGTCCAACCTGCGATGCCGCTAGCGAGGTTCCCATTGGGTACCAGGTTGGTGGTACCCGCCAGAAAAGGCGCGTACCCAACAGTTCGGGTAACAGCAGGTGCACTGCCGCGCCCAGCAGCGAGCCACTCGGCAACCGTATATCCACGCGCGGCAACGGGGGTTCGCTCACCAATTATTCGTGGTGTCAGCAGGGCCGAATAGTGGTTCTCGCTGAAACTGCCAAAGTCTGCCGTGTCAGAAACTTCGGAGTCAAGGTACAGCGCTGGGCCACTCGCCGAAGGCACCAACAAATTGGCCGTGACCGTATTGCCGAAAACGTCTCCTGAGCCGCGAACGAGCTTGGTGTGCTCTTGAAGCCAAATTTGGTGTCGCCGGTTGCCGAACAACACGTTGTTCGACAGGGTTGCCCCATTGGCATCGTGCAGCTGGATGCCGTATTCGGCCCCGGTCACCGTGTTGTGTGAGACCACGCTGTTAGAGTTGCGATCATCCAGGTAGATGCCAACCGTTTGCGCCTGGGCTGGGTTTGGTAGGCCGTGCAAATTACCAGGCACCTTCTCGACAACATTTCGACTGATCGTGGCGGCGTTGCCCGTGTAGTTGGCGTAAATCGCGCCGCAGTCGTTGACCGTCAAGCATGTGTGGCCAACATAGTTGTCGGTGACCATTCCCCCTGTCCCAACATAGACACCCAAGTTGGCTGCACCTTTGATTACATTGCGAAGAATGAAAGGCCGCCCGCCAATGACGTAAACCGCCGCTCGCGTGGGCCGTGGCAATGTTCGCCACCCGTCCACGCGCTCCGACGCACCGGAGTCGATGACGGCGCTGTCTGCCAACAAGAAGTTGCCATTCGCACCGCTAAAGGCCGAAATGGCGTCCAACCCAGTACGGGCCACACTACTGCTCTCGACTTTGCACTGAATGCAATTGGTCGCGTTGATACCGTGGTCCACCGTATCGCTGATGGTCACGCCTAACTGGCTTACTGCCACGCTGCTGGTGAGTTTCACACCTAGCCCCACATGGCGGATCGCCAAGTGCTTCAACGCAATGTTGGTCCTGCCCCCAAGTTCGATGCCAACTGGCAAATTAGTGGTGGCTACCCTGTTACCAGGTGCGGCGCCATCAGGCATCCATATATAGATGGTGGAAGTAGTGGTGTCAAAAAACCACTCCCCTGGGGAATCGAGCATCCACAGCGCGCCGGTCAAAAAGTATCCATACCCAGCCTCCACGTTGTAGTCCGTTGGTGCAGACAGAGTTAGCCGCGTGCCACTGACAGATGCTACGGTGCGCTCTTCGATGGCCCAATTGACGGTGCGAATGGAGGCACCCAATCCCGGAGTCAAGGCGCCCCCGGCTGGAAGTGCCAGCCCTGTGGTGTCGAGAATGGTCTTGGCACCAGCGCTCGCAATGGCGGCATACGGCGACCCGGCGTTGGTACCCTGCCCGAAATTGGGATGGTGGGCTTTGCGGACCAGCAAACCATCAACAAATGCCGCCAATACGTCGGCATTGGCGACAGTCGATCGCAGAGCCGCATCACGTACGTTGACACGGATCCGAGATCCAGGTACCTCGATGTCCATGCGCGCGTTAGGCACTGCAGCGGTGGCACGAAACAGAAAGGTGATGTCCTGCCAAGCACCAGAGGCTGTCACGAACTGGTCTGGCACAAGCCTGTCGTAGGGCGGCCCGGCACGCCGGACTATCACTTTGAGGCGTGCGCCCGCAACAGCACGCAGTTGCACACTAGCCGAGTAGTCCACACCGCCAGAAAGCGCAAAAGAATTGCTGCTCGCCAGGCTCACAGTTGTGCCCGCAACGAACGCCAGGCAAGGTGCGACCTGGCCGGGACAGGCACTATCCAAAAACATTGAAGAGTCGCCGGAAGCCGACCAGGGAGCCCAACCGGAGCGTGAGGTGCTTTGACTAGGGTTGGCAACTAGGTTGAGTGGCAGTTTCGCCCGGTAGATTGAGCCACTGTGCTGGCTCCATACATTGGCTGGGATGATGGTTGCACCATCGATGATGGGGGCAGCACTACTGCAACTTTCTGGCCCCGCCGAAATGGTGATGGGCGATTGAGTAGTTCCATTAGACCGGAGTTGCAGCGTCTCTTTCCATACGCTACCGCAGGCCAGATACACCGTATCGCCCGGTGCCAGCGCCACAGACGCCACCTTGGCCAGCGTTTGCCAAGGGCCATTGTTGCCACTGGTCCAGGCGGCCGCTGCACCGTTGTAGCTGTCATTGCCGACATTGGCGTTGACGAAGTAGGTGGCGGCCAACAACTGGCTGACCGACCCAAGGCCGAGCACAACAACGAGGGCGCATCTGCGCAGCGAGTTCATCATGGGGTTTCGCTGTGTTTCTGGCAACGACTGGCCAGTCTTGAAGGTGTCAACGGGCATGTGCGTCCTTGCCCGCCAATGGCAAGGCGAACTCGGATACAAGTTGTACACAATTGTTGACGAAGTACGGGATATGCAACCAAGAATGAAGCCGCCTGTTAGTCATGCATATCGACTGTTTCGCGCGGCCATGGGCCAGCGCAGAAGGCTGCAAAGCCACGCGAGTTTCACACCAACATGGGGGGCTTGGCAATAGTCCGAACGGCACATTGGTGGCGGCAGGTGCATGCGCCGGGTGGGGCCAAGCACCTTGTGCCGCGCCGGCATCGTGACCGCGATTCCGGCGATGCGACCTACATTGCGTACGCGAAGGGACGATTTGCCCGTTGGTTACGTATGCCTGATGGAGCGCGGCTTTGACGGGCGGTTAATCAACATCGGCACCGACTCTGACGCGACCATCCAGGAACTCACAGAAACAGTGATGGGGGTGGTGGGCTTCACCGGGCGCTATTTGTGCAACCATACCAAGCCCGGCGGCATCTGGGAGCAATTCGCCGCCGCCGCCTACCTCGACCTCCTGGAGTCCCACGCCTTCGGCAACCACCGCGATCTGCTTCAGGCCATCTCGCTCAGCGCTCCCATGGGCATGTACCTCACCCACCGCGGCAACGCCAAGGCCAACCTCACCACCGGCGCCCTGCCCGATGAAAACTATGCGCGTGAGTTGCCGCAGTTGTTCACCATCGGGCTGGTGCAGCTGAACATCGACGGCACGCCCACACTCACGGACGGGGTTGCCACCGACACCTACAACCAGGCCAACATCACCGGGCTGGCGCGGGTGTTCACCGGGTGGGACCTTGATTTGGCCGGGCTCAGCTTTGCAGCCGCCACGGCCACGCCAGATGTGGCGCGCCGGCCCATGGTGCAGGTGGGCAACCGGTACGAGGCCGGGGCCAAGACCTTTCTGGGCACAACCATCGAAGCCGGTACACCCGCCACGCAGTGCCTGAAGCAGGCGCTGGACGCGATTTTTGCGCACCCAAACGTGGGGCCGTTCTTCTGCCGCCAGTTGATCCAGCGGCTGGTCACCAGCAACCCGAGCCCGACGTATGTGGCGCGGATTGCCACTGTGTTCAACAACGACGGCGCCGGCACGCGCGGCAACCTGCGTGCCGTGGTGCGCGCGCTGCTGCTGGACACGGAGGCACGCAGCGCCACCGCAGCGGCGGCCCCCGGCTTTGGCAAGCTGCGCGAGCCGATGCTGCGTTTTGTGGCGTGGGCGCGGGCCTACAGCGCCACGTCGCCCAGCGGGGCCTGGGCCATCGGAAACACGTCGGACCCCGCCACGGCGCTGGGGCAGAGCCCGCTGCGCTCGCCCTCGGTGTTCAACTTTTTCCGGCCGGGGTATGTGCCGGCCGACACGGACATTGCCGACGCGGCGCTGGTGGCGCCCGAGTTTCAGATCACCAACGAGTCTTCGGTGGTGGGGTATGTGAACTTCATGCAGCGTGCGGTGGCCGGCAATGTGGGCGACATCACGCCCGACTATTCCAGCCTGTTGCCGCTGACCCACGATGCGCCAGCGCTGGTGGCAGAGATCAACCTGGTGCTGGCGGCCAACCAGCTGTCGGCGGCCACGGTGGCGGCCATTGCGGGTGCGGTGCAGACGATGCCGGGTGGCGTAGCCGATGCGAACCGGCGCAGGCGCATCCACGCGGCGCTGGTGATGGTGCTGGCGGCGCCGGAATTCATTGTGCAGAGATGACGACCACGAAAACGCCCAGACCATGACGACCCCCACCTCCCGCCGCGCGTTCCTGCAGCGGGCCTCGATGCTGTCAGCGGCCGGGGTGGCCGCGCCGTGGGCGCTGAACCTGGCCGCGCTGGGCGAAGCAGCGGCGGCCACCGCCACCGACTACAAGGCGCTGGTGTGCATCTTTCTGTATGGCGGCAACGACCACGCCAACACGGTAGTACCCTACGACAGCGCCAGCCATGGGGCTTATGCCGGCATGCGGCCGGCCCTCGCCTACGCACGCAGCGCGCTGGCGCCCACGGTTCTGGTGCCCGCGGTGGCGCTGCCAGACGGGCTGCAGTACGCTCTGGCACCCGAGCTGGCGACGCTGCTGCCGCTGTTCAACAGCCAGCGAAGGGGGCCGGAAGTATGACCAACGTCACCTCCCGCCGCGCGTTCCT
>CAIPNE010000824.1 GCA_903866355.1 uncultured Gammaproteobacteria bacterium | reverse complement strand
GGTTCCATCGTGCTGCAACTCCGAGGCGGCTGCGTCCGCAGCGCGCCCTCATGACCAACTTGAAGATGTGTCCTATAGTAGCAAACTCCGTCCTCAGCACGGGTGTTGCAATCAAAGGAACGACCATGACGAAAGTCAGCCTGCAGTCCGTGTACAACATTCCTCCAGATCAAATCTGGGCGCTCATCGGAAAATTTAATGCGTTGCCGGATTGGCATCCAGCAATTCAAAGCAGCCGGCGGGAAGATGATGGCCAGGTACGCCGATTGTCGTTGTTGGACGGCGGCGAAATAGTGGAACGATTGGAGACCCTCGACGAAAAAGAGCGGCTTTACCGCTATAGCGCCGTGAACCGCCAACTGCCGATAGCGAACTGCACCGCCACGCTGCAGGTTTGCGATGCTGGCGCGGGTCGGGCTGTAGTGGATTGGTCGGGCGAATTCGAATCCACCCCCACAATCCAGGAAAACGAAGCCATAAAGGTGGTGCAAGACATCTATCAGGCAGGCTTCGACAAGCTAACAAAAGTGTTTGCCCTTTAACCCCCTCTGCCATTAATTAACGAGAAAAACTGATGATTGAAGCGCGTTTTACGGAAGACCACGCCTGGGTCAGGATAGACGAAGATGGTATCGCCATCATCGGAATCTCCGACTATGCCCAGGAACAACTGGGCGATATCGTATACGTCCAGCTTCCAGACTTGGGTCGTGACCTAGTGCAAGGCGAGGATTGCACCCTGATCGAGTCGGTAAAAACCACCAGCGATGTTAAATGTCCGCTCAGTGGCCGTGTCATCGAGGTCAATGAAATCCTCCTCGATGAGCCAGACAAACTCAATGAAGCGGCCCTTGACGAGGGCTGGCTGTTTAAAGTTGAGCCCTCCGACGAAGCCGAGTACGAAGACCTCATGGATGCGGACGACTATGAAGACTTCATCGACACGCTGAGTTAGCGCCCCCGTTTCGGCAGCTGAGCGGTGGTGCGGGCCGGTGGCTCACCGCATTCCTTGTACCGGGCTAACAAAGCGACGGAATCTCTGCCAGCAGACCTGTGGGCGCGTGCTGGCGGTAGCGATTGCGGCTGGCGGCGATTTGGGGCCCAATGTGGCCCCGAGGTCTAATCAATCGTAAAGGAACAGGCAAGCTGTGCTGAATTCTGGCCTAAAACGCGAACTCAAGGCCCGCGCGCATTCACTCAAACCGGTCGTCATCATCGGTCAAAAAGGTATCACCCCGGCGGTAGTTGCCTCGATCAGCGAAGCGCTGGATGTTCACGAACTAATAAAAATACGCCTGCCCGTGAGTGAGAAGGTGGCGCAAATGGCGCGCATCGCGGAACTCGCGAGCGGGCTTACCGCCGAGGTGGTGGGGAGCATCGGGCGGGTGTTGATTTTATATCGCCCACGGCCCGATTAAGCCGAACGGGCAACAGCGTGTCCTGAATAGGAATAGAAGGAACGCTTGGGATACGCGGGGACCGGCCTAACTAGCGAGTGGTCAGGCCGAAAATGCCAAACTACAGGGCTCGTGCGCCGACGGAGATCTTTGTCCAACGAGGCATGGGCGTGCACTATGGCTTGACGTGCCACTGGGGGGCGAGCCGAGAGGAATTTACGGCCGGGGATAAGGCCGCTGATAGGCAGCGTGCCGATGCGGTGGATTGATCATCGACGGAGAGTGATCAACCTGAACGAGCTGTGGCTTCGCTTCAGTCAGTTCAATGACGTGTGGTTTTAGCCGGTGAGGACCACAAGGTGGTTGCCTGCATCGGCTGCAGTTTGTGCAGCAACCTGCTCCGCGAATTTATCTAAGCCGAGGTCACGACGTTCCTGCCAAACATCGTTTTGTTCGGCCAGCGAGGCACCGATCAAACGCAGGACAGAATCTTCATCGGGGCCCTAGGTTCCGAACGACATACAACTTCATGGACAGAGTTTACCTGCACATGTCCAAGCTCCACCACCTACCGGCTCATCTCTTTGCGGTCGCAGCGTCGAGATGGGTTTGCCAGCTGCCACACTAAGCGGCATGGAGCCCACCGTCCTCAGGCAGCGGAGCGCCACTGGGAATGGCAAGTCGCTGATGGATGGTCTGCATCGCCGCGCGCAGCGCGGCAGTTAAATCGTCGGCGAAGCTACGTCGGTCGAAATGGTTTGGGGCATCACTATCATACTCAACTCTCCGCGCTATCGCGGCCAATCGAAAAGCGCCGATGGTGCGAGCAGAGCCGCAAAGGGCATGCATGTCTTCCCGGAGCCGGGCCTCACCTACTCCACCCTCCATCGCTTTGCGAACAGTTTCGATATAACCCTCGGCGTCTTCAGCAAACTCGCCAAAGAACTGCTCCGCCTCATCAACCGACATGTAAGACATCAACTCGTTAAACAACGAATCCTCAATGTCCGGGACGCTATCCACGTCGCTCGGAAGCTCGTCGTTGGTCTCAGTGCTGGAAGGGGAATTATTTTGGGCCAGTCGCTGCAGCAAGATGTCCTGCACAATCTGAACAAGCAAGGAAGGCCGCAAAGGTTTAACCGCAAAACGTGCCACACCTACCAAATCGGCATCCGCGACTAAATCCGGGCGATTATCAGCAGTAAGCATAATAATTGGCGTGCGTTGCGGATTAGAGAAAGACGCGAAATTGTAGAGCCGTGCCACTTCTAACCCATCCATCGACGGCATGTGCATATCGATGATGGCGAGGTCGTAAGCTCCTGTCTGCAACTCGTCCAAAGCTCGCTCGCCATCCGCAACGAGATGGCAGCGATACCCGGCACGTTCCAACGTCATGCGCGCAATTATTTGGTTAGTTGGGCTGTCTTCGGCAACAAGAACGAGACTCGCGCTTTCGGCGCGTAACACTTCTATTGGCGTCCAGGCCTCCGGTGGGAGCAGTTGGCTGGCCAAATTGAGGACTCGGGCCACATCGGCCTGCGGTGATTCTGGCGTTAAATAACTTAACAACCCTGCCGCTATCGCGGTCGATCTGTCGTCTTCTTCACCGACGCCGATGACCACCGGCGCGGCGCGGCGCCCTTGACGCTGAAGATATTCGCGCAGCAATCCCAGAACTGTCTCGGCGATTGAGTAATCCAGAAAAAAACAGGTGCGAGGTGGGATGAGATGCAGATTCCGGTGCAGTTCCCCAATACCGAATTCCTTGACCGCACAGACGGTCCGTTGCCGCAGGTGACGGCGAAGGTTATCGGCGATCGCTCCTAAGCCGACCAAAATAATTAGCTCCGGTGCTGCGACGTTATCCTCTTCTAGACAAGTCTGCAGTTCCAGCGTTAGCTCAATATCGATCCTAGTACCAACACCCAGTGCTGTCTTGATCGTAATGTCGCCACCCATTAGCTTAATCAGGTCCCGGGCTATGGTGGTGCCTAACCCCGAGCCCCCGTGCTGACGGGTAGCGGTGTCATCACTTTGCGAAAACGGGTCAAACACTCGCGCGAGATAATCCTGGGTCATGCCTGGCCCGGTATCGGCAATACTCAGCACAAAAGAATCTTCGCCACGTCTCGACGAACTCTTAGTAATCCCGATTTGTACCGACCCGCTTTCCGTGAATTTGAGCCCATTTCCGGCAAGATTAACGATGACCTCTTGCAACTGACGGGGCGAGCCAATCAGTTTGTTTTTGACGGCCGCGTCCACAAAAAAACTAAGCACCAGCTGTTTAGATACGGCTTGTGGCGACAAAATATCCAAGGTCTCCGCTACTAACGAATGCAAATCCATGGGCTCATGTTGCAGAGCAAAGGTGCCAGATTCGTATTTGCTGAGGTCTAGAATTCGGTTGATCAAATCTAAAAGCGTATTAGACGAGTTTGCAATCAGACGCACCATTTCGGAACGCTGAATTTCGGAATTTTCGCCCCCGAAGAGTTCGGACAACGCAATAACGCCATGCAACGGTGTCCGTAACTCATGGCTCATTTTCGCCAGGAAGTCACTTTTTGCGCGCGCGGCGGCCTCTGCACTCGCAACGGCGTCGTACAGCTGCTTAATCAAAAAGCCGGAATATAACGGGACAACGATTAGGCCGAACGCCAGACCCACAGCCAACTCTGGAAACTGACGCAGAAACGGCGATAGCGATGCCACGACAACGAAAGAACAAAATGACACCGCGAGGTTGCCGTAGAGATACGCGGTGCCGTAGCGCATTCCGTATCCGATGGTGATCCAAAGATACAGTACGTAGATACCCGCTAAGGTCTGCCCCCCAATATAGAGAACACAGCTAATAGATAAATTATCTAGAATAATACTGGCGACGCGTTGCGCGAGGCGCCAGCCGTCGACGCCGGGGCGCTTTGGCAATAATTTAGCCCAAAGCCACAATGAAAAAGCTGATAGTGCCGTAAACAAAAAAGTGAACCAAACGGCAACAATATTCAGCGTTGGCTGCAGGTGATACGCCAACAAAGTCAGGCCGATCAGAACCAAATTCACGACGCAACGAATTTTAGCTTGCGCCAGTTCGCTCAGTGCGGCGACGGCTGGCGCCGCAGCGACCGTTAGCTGCGGTGAGCTTGCGGCCGACCATGTGCTAGGTATTTCGTGGGTCGTGTGCACCCGCTTGGCGGTCGTTTTAAACGGGAACTTCATCGAGGAATCGATATCGATGTCGCACTGATTAGCTTGATTGACACTACCTACCCGATTATCGGTTCTAGCGAAGTCATCAAAGCGGGTCGACCCGACCCAATACTAGCGCGGCATTATGGCCACCAAAGCCAAAGCTGTGAGTGAGCACCGTCTGTATCGGTGCGGCCCCACCCTGAAGCGTGAAATTAAGATCGCTGATTGGGTCTTCTAGATTCAGACAGGGGTGCACCGCTTGGTGTTGAAGGCTCAGAACGGCGACAACGAACTCCAATGCCCCTGATGCCCCGATCGTGTGACCGAGAATAGATTTCGTGCTGTTCACCCACGGCCGTTTGCCAAACATCCGTTCCAGAATTCTTGTCTCAACCCGATCATTAATTTGCGTCCCGGTTCCGTGAGCATTGATGTAGTCAATGTCTTCGGGTTTTAAGCCCGCGTCGAG
>CAIPNE010000823.1 GCA_903866355.1 uncultured Gammaproteobacteria bacterium | reverse complement strand
TTACAGCTACGCGCGGTGGCCGATCCCGATCCCGCCGCCGTCCTCACCGCCATTGCGCTGGCCGAGCAACAACCCGGTGTGAGCGTGACCGCCCAGCGCGGTTTTTTCTGGGCCCGCCTGCGGCTTTACGACCGCTTGGGGACGCCGCGGCGCGCGCTCAGCGAAGTCTCCGCGCGGCAAACCAACATGCCCGGCTGGATGGCAGAGCAGTTGTATCCGTGGGTGAAGCATTTGTCCGATCCGGCTCTGCAGGCGGAATTTGCCGCCGCAGTGTCGCCGCAGCTCAAGGCGCTGCCCGAAATGGAACGCCGGTTTCGCTTGCTCAACATTGAATTGCTGTTAGCGAGTGACCACGCTGAGGAGGCCTATACCGCGGCGCGGGCGCTGCTGGCGGATTACCCCCAAGCCGGCGATGGCTATCGCATGCTGGCCAAGGCGGCGCAGCAGACCAAGCGCCTGATCGAGGCGGATAACGCTTGGGGGGTTATTACCAGTAAAGTGCCGCCGAGCTTTGAAGTCTGGTGGGAGGGTATGCTCAGCAGGATAGATCTCCGTGCGCACTCCACCCGCCCGGCGGCCGCCTGCGAATTGGTCAGCAAGGTGGCGCGACAGCACCCCCCCACAGCCGCGTGGGGAATCCGCTGGAACACCCTGCGCCAACAAGTGCGCTGCCCCGAGGCCTGACATTCGGCCGGCACTTGCGTCCGCCACTAACGATCCGGAAAAGAGAATGTTGCATGCGCGTAATCGATTTTTTTGACAAAGCAGCCGAGGCCCATCCGGAGCGCACGGCGTTTGTGGCGGGCGCCACACGCTACACCTATGGCCAGATGCAGGCGCTGTCCCACCGTATTGGGCAGGCCATTGTGGCGCGTGGCTTGTCTGATGCGGGGCGCATTGCGGTGTACGCGCCCAACGATGTGAGCGCCTTCGCCTGTGTGCTGGGTGCCTTTCGCGCGAACGCGACTTGGGTGCCCATCAACGCCCGTAATGCGTTGGAGACCAACATCGATTTCATGAATCTCACGCAGTGCGAGTGGCTGTTCTATCACAGCAGCTTCAGCGACAACGTGCAGGCCATTCGGGCCCAAGTGCCCGCCCTACGCCACACAGTGTGCATCGATGCGCCGGATGGCAGCAGCGTGGCCTTGGCAGATTTTCTGTCCGAGGGTGATGGCCACACCATCGCGGACCTGCCCTATACCGCCCACCGGATGACGACCATCCTTGGCAGCGGCGGCACCACGGGCCGCGCCAAAGGTATTTTGTGGACCAACCTAACGTGGTCCACGCTGATCGCAGAAACCAGCATCACCCTCGCCAGCCCCGCGCCGCCGGTCCATCTGTGCGCCGCACCCATGACCCACGCGGCCGGCATTCTCGCTTTCATGCTGACCCCCCAAGCGCCGACCCATGTGGTGGTCGAAAAAATTGACCCGCTGGAAATCATGGAAACCATCCAGCAGCACCGCGTCACCCATTTGTTTTTACCGCCCACGGCGCTCTATGCGCTGTTGGCGCATCCGCGGGTGCGTGAATTTGATTACTCCTCGCTGACCCATTTCCTGATCGCGGCCTCGCCCGTGTCGCCGGATAAACTGGCCGAAGCGGTGGACGTTTTTGGGCCCTGTTTGTGCCAGTGCTACGGGCAGGTAGAAGCGCCGATGCTCATTACTTATTTGCCGCCGGCCGAACTGGCGAGCGCGGTGCGCAATCCGGCCCGGGCACATTTGCTGAAAAGCTGCGGTAAGCCTTGCGCCCTCACGCTGATGGCGGTGATGGACGACGATGGCCACTTACTGGCGCGTGGCGAGCAAGGGGAAATCGTGGTGCGCGGTGATTTGGTCGCGCCCTGTTATTACCTCAACCCGGAAGGCACGGCGGAGGCGCAGCGGTTTGGCTGGCATCACACCGGGGATGTCGCCTATCAAGATGAAGAAGGCTACGTCTATATCATCGATCGCAAGAAAGACATGATTATCACCGGCGGTTTTAACGTGTTTTCGGCCGAAGTAGAGAGCGCTATTAACGCCCATCCCGAGATTGAAAACTGCGCCGTTATCGGCGTGCCAGATCCCAAATGGGGGGAGGCGGTCACGGCCATCGTGGTATTGCGGCCCGGCAGCACGCTGAGCGTGACAGACATCGTGGCTTTCGCCAAAGCGCGGCTCGGCAGCGTAAAAGCGCCGAAGAATGTGGAAATTTGGCCAGATCTGCCGCGCTCACCCGTGGGCAAAGTGTTAAAGACCGAGATTCGCAAGAAGTTTTGGGTCAACACCGATCGTGCCGTCAATTAAGCACGGCAGCGGTACCACCCCATGAAACGTCTCCCGGTCACTTTACTCACGGGCTTTCTCGGCAGCGGCAAAACCACGCTGCTGGCGCAGTTATTAGCCGCCCCTGAACTCGCCGACACCGTGGTTATCATTAACGAGTTTGGTGAGGTGAGCATTGATCACCTGATCGTGGCGCAGCTGGCCGAAAGCATCGTCGAACTGCGTAATGGCTGCCTGTGCTGCACCATCCGCGGCGATCTGGCGCTGACCATCCATGATTTACTCTACAAACGTGCGTTGGGCGAGGTGCCAGCATTTCGCCGTATCGTCATCGAAACCAGCGGGCTGGCGGATCCCGTGCCGCTGGCGCATACCCTGATGGTGACGCCGGCGTTGGTGAGTACCGTACGGCTGGAAGAAATAGTCTGCGTGGTCGATGCGGTCAATGCGCCGGCCACGCTGCGTGAGCACGCCACCGCGGCTGATCAAGTGGCGCTCGCGGATGTCTTGGTGATCTCCAAAACCGACCTCGCGACGACCGCCGAACTGGCCGCTACCCGCGCGCTCATTGCGGCTATCAATCCGGCAGCCGACTGCCTAGAGGCCATCCAAGGGGCCGCGCCCGCCAGCCGTTTGGTGGGCCAGCCCCGCTTTAACCCCGACCAGCGCGCCGCGCAGTTGGGCGATTGGCTCTCGCGGCATGCAGATCACGATCACCCGCATGGCCACGACCACGCTTTGCAGTACCAGAGCCACGTGTGTCGCCACGCCGGGCCGCTGAGTTTGGCCGGGACCTCGGTATTTTTAAATCGGGTGGTAAACGAACTGGGCAGCCAGATTTTGCGTATTAAAGGCATAGCCGAGTTTGTCAGCAAACCGGGCAAGCCGGCGATTATCCACGCGGTGCAGAATAAGTTTTATCCGCTGCAATGGCTGGAGGCGTGGCCGGATCCGGACCACAGCAGTCGAATTGTGTTTATTGGACGAGCACTGGACACTCAGCGCATTGAGGAACGTTTTATCGCGCTGTGCCTTTAAACGGGCAAAAGCGCCGCCTAGCGGCCGCCTAGCCAACGAAATGCCGGGAAGTACCCCATGAGAATCCGTAAATACGACGCCGACTACAGCCGGCGACATTTCATCAAACAAACAGCCAAAAGTGTGTTTGCCGCGGGGGTGTTTGGCACGGTGTGGGACGCGGTAGCCCAAAACGGTACCTTCGAGAACGTCTACCCCGATGAACTCCTCTCCATCGAGATGTACACCAAGGGCCGCTTCAAGCCCGGCG
>CAIPNE010000822.1 GCA_903866355.1 uncultured Gammaproteobacteria bacterium | reverse complement strand
TTACGGGCGTTGGCGCAGAGTTATCCCGACCGGCCCATTCGGCTGATCGTGCCGCTTGCTCCAGGAGGTGGGGGCGACATCATCGGCCGATTACTTGCGACAAGACTGATGCCGCTTCTAGGACAATCAGTCGTGGTGGAGAATAGGGCGGGCGGCGCAACCGTCATCGGCACCGACTTAGTCGCCAGGGGAACACCTGACGGCTATTTGCTAGTCCTTGCAACCAGCAGCCACGTCATCAACGGCAGCATGATCAAGCTGCCGTTCGACCCGGTCAAGGACTTCAGCGGCGTCTGCCTGATAGCCACGTCTCCGCTGACGCTTGCGATCAATCCTAAGAAGATTCCGGTCAACACGCTGCAGCAACTGGTGGAGTTTGCAAGAACTAAGCCACAGGGCCTAACATACGGCTCCAGCGGCCTGGGCGGCTTGCCGCACCTCAGCGGCGAACTGCTAGCACGCGTTGCGAAGCTCCCTCTGGTGCATGTTCCTTACAAGGGCAGCGGACCGGCCGAGCTGGACCTACTAGGTGGGCAGATCGATCTGTACTTCGGCAGCCCTTCGTCACTGCTGCCGCACGTCAAGAGCGGATCGCTGCGGCTGCTTGCGACCACGGGACTGAAGCGCTCCCCCGCCTTCCCCGATCTGCCTGCTGTCAACGAACTCTTACCCGAGTTCGGCGGCGCTGAGACTTTCTACGCGGTGCTGGCGCCAGCCAATACACCCGCTAGCGCGATCGAGAAGCTCAATTCTGCGATCCGCCAAGTGCTCAATAATCCCGAGGTTCGGGAACGCTTGGCTGACTTCGGTGCTGAAGTGGTAGCGTCAGCGCCTGCCGACGCAATGCGCTACATCGACACCCAAGTTCGCCAGTGGGAAAAACTGGTGAAGGAAGCCGGGATTAAGCCGGGCTGATCGAGCTCACGGTATCGGCGCAGTCAAAGACGATTGGTGCATCGACCGAGCCTAACGATGCATCTTAACCAGATCGCACGGTCGGATTCGGGATTCCTTGGCGGGGTCATCCAGCAAGTTCAGCGTCCCCAAAACCAGCTCAGGTTCCCCTGCACAACTGTGAGGTCTACCGGATTGAGAATAGACACAAGTCAGTGCGTGGTGAAGATTCTCTCGGTCCGTGTAGTCTGAATGACATGCATTACCGACCATTGTCTCAGCGTCTGGCTTTCGATCACCAGATCACCCTTTCTTCCGACAAACGCGCAATCTCCGACTTGCCGAGTCCGAGCAGTTCGCCGTACACGTAGTCGTTATGCTCGCCCAGCGCTGGCGTCCACCCGCTTTGTCTGGCGGGCGTCACCTCAAAGAGCCACGGCGCGGCGACCACGTCGCGAACGCTGCCATCCGGTCCGGTCAGCGCCTGAATCACGCCGCGCTCGCGCAGGTGCGAATCCGCTACCAGGTCACGGCTGGTGCAGGAAGGGAAGGCGGGCACGCCAGCTTGCTGCAGCAGCCGTGTTACTTCCTCGCGCGTGTGTTGAGCCACCCATTGACTCACTTCGGCATCGATTGAGCGGCGGTTCTGCCAACGCAGCTGCTGCGTCAGGAAACGTGCATCGCCGCTCCATTGCTGCTGATCTGTGGCACGCAGCAGTTTGTGCCATTGCTCGTCGTTGGCCACGGAGATCGACACCCAGGTATCGTCACCTTGGCAGCGGTAGACATTGTGCGGCGCTCGGTTGAACATGTCGTTGCCCTGGCGGTTCTGCGGGCGTCCCGTAACGGCCTGCTCAAGCAGCGCGTCGCCAACGAAGGACATGGCCACTTCGCGCGCCGCCACGTCCACATGTTGTCCGCGACCGGTGCGCTTTCTCGCAAAACAGGCGGCGAGAACTGCGTTGCTGGCGGCCAATCCGGTGCTGTGGTCCATGACATGGCGCACCTCTACAGGCGGACCATCCTCATAGCCTGTGAGCGTACCCAGCCCCCCGGACGCCCCGAACAGCGGCGCGTAGCCTGCATGACGTGAATCCGGGCCGGTCTGGCCGGCAGCTGACACCGACACCATGACTATTTGTGGATTGAGCGCGCTCAGCGTCTCGTAGTCGAGGCCGAGCCTCTGCATCACGCCAGGCCTGAAGCTTTCTGCGACCACATCGCTCATGCCTACCAGCTGCTTCGCCAGTTCCACACCACGAGGTGTCTTGAGGTTCAGCCGCACCGACAGCTTGCCGGCGCTGACCTGGTCGAAGGTCGCTGCTTCCATACGGCCATAAACAGGATGAGGCTTACGGAATATATCGAGGCGTCCCGAAGTCTCGATCTTGATACACTCAGCACCAAGGACCGTGAGTATCTGCGTACAAAAAGGTCCTGCAGCGTGCAGGGTGAAATCCGCAATGCGCACTCCATCTAATGGGGGCTTTTTCTTCATTTGTTTCTCAGGGCTCTTGGGCTTCGGTGAGTACCTCGGCGGATGAGCCGAGGAAGGCGGCGTTGTCAGCACCGGCTGGGCCGACGCCCTGCCCTAGTGAAAGTGGCGACTGCGGGAACTTGTACGGCGCGATAAAAACCTTGGCGGCAACACCACCATCGAGCTCGA
>CAIPNE010000821.1 GCA_903866355.1 uncultured Gammaproteobacteria bacterium | reverse complement strand
TTGTTTCGACACTTCCTGCATGCGCATGAACCTGTTTTGGATATTGGCCGGGGGAATCTGCAGAAACGCTTTGGATTGCAGAATTCGAGTCATCCAATCGGTATCGCCATCATTGCGGCCGCTAGCGTCAATTTCGCTGACCTCAATGCCGGAGAGTTGGTCCCACGTCAGGAGAATGTCCAGAAGATCGCTGTCAATGCGCGTAATTTTGCAATCGGTGCGGGCTTTAGCGCTGAGTACTCGTGGCTGCGCGTTGGCGAGGGGATGCTTAGCAGCAGCCGAACCTTCGGTCATCGACATGGATTTGCCGGCAGCATCGGTCAGCACGATTTCCCCTTCGAGGAGATAGATGGTCTTACGATCAGTCTCGCCGAGCTTAAATATCGTCTTTCCCATCGGCACTTCTTCGATGAAAGCCTTACCTGCGAGCTCTTGGAAATTTTCGATGTTCAAGGAACTGGCTGGCACCAGCGATTTCAGCAGCAATTTGTCGACCAGTTTGACGTCAGCCATGATGATTGAAGTGCCTTTGCCTAGCTGAATGGGAAATACCGTTGGCCGGACTGTGCACCGCAAGAATCATTAAGTTCTTGAGCGTGCCAGTAGGCGTCGCTATTGTAGGGAGCTATCAGGCCCTTTGAAAGTTCGTCGCCCAGCCCCGGCGACCCAATCCATTCATCACTAACGGGAGTAACGCCGTGACCCAACCAACGTCCAGTCAGAATTCACCCATTAAAGTCGACCTCGAGCCCGGCCAGTATTGGTGGTGCTCCTGCGGCCTCTCCCAAAAGCAGCCTTTCTGCGATGGGTCCCACAAGGGCACCGCCTTCACGCCAC
The DNA here is from genome assembly GCA_903866355.1 of uncultured Gammaproteobacteria bacterium. Classification (GTDB taxonomy): domain Bacteria; phylum Pseudomonadota; class Gammaproteobacteria. The sequence continues at coordinate 868 of CAIPNE010000821.1, read as the reverse complement.
AAGCGCTCAAGATTGAGCAGCCACAAACGATGTGGCTGTGCGCCTGCAAGCAAAGCAAGCGCGGCGCCCAGTGCGACGGTACCCATAAAACCCTGTAGTCCGGCGCGACTTGACTTAAATGATGTACGCACGCTCGCCGTGCTCGGCTAAGTCGAGTCCTTCCATTTCTTGCTCGGTGGTCACGCGCACACCCACCGTGGCCCCTAGCAGTTTAAAGAGGATGAAAGTCACCCCGCCGCTCCAAGCGGCCGTGGCCAACACGGCGAGAGCTTGGACATAGACTTGATAGGCCATGCTGCGATCCGCGATCAAGCCGCTACCGCCGAGAGACGCGGAAACAAACACCCCAGTCAGCAGCGTTCCCAAGATGCCACCGACCCCATGCACGGGGAAAACATCTAACGAGTCGTCAATCTTCAAAACCCGCTTCACGCAATGGGTGGCCACATAGCAGAAACCGCCGGCGAGGAGACCAATCGTCACTGCCGCCCACGGGGCAATGAAACCGGCCGCTGGCGTCACGGTGCCCAAGCCGGCGACCATCCCTGTGACGATGCCCAACACGCTCGGCTTGCCGTAGCGTCGCCATTCGATGGCAACCCACGACAACGCCCCACCTGCTGCCGCCAGATGGGTCGCGAGCATCGCCATACCGGCGCTCCCATTCGCCGCCAAGGCGCTGCCGGCATTAAAACCGAACCAACCCACCCACAACATTGAGGCACCCGCGACGGTCAGGGTCATGTTATGAGGCGGCATGGCACTCTCTGGGAAACCCTTGCGACGCCCGACGACCAGCGCTGCGACCAGCGCCGCAACACCCGCATTGACGTGGACCACGATGCCGCCGGCAAAGTCCAGAACGCCC
>CAIPNE010000820.1 GCA_903866355.1 uncultured Gammaproteobacteria bacterium | reverse complement strand
CCTGCGCCAGTTCCAAACCCGCCGCCCAGCCGCAGGCCACGAGCGCGCACACGGTATCACCGGCCCCGGGGACCTCGTAGACGTCGCGCGCGCGCGCGGGTAAATGGAGCGGTGCTTGGCCCTGGCAAATCAGCGACATGCCTTGCTCGCCGCGCGTGATCAGCAAAGCACCAATGCGATGTTCCGCGCACAGCGCAAGCGCCCGTTCCACTAACGTCGTGTCGTCTCGACACACGCCAACCACGGTTTGGAATTCGCTCAGATTGGGGGTTAGCACGTCAGCGCCGGCATAGCGGCCAAAATCCCGACTTTTGGGATCGACCACCACTGGGATCCCGGCTCGCCGTGCGCGCTCAATCCAAACCCCCGGCACGGCCAAGACCCCCTTGGCATAATCCGACAACACGATAGCGCCGGCGTCAGCGAATAGCGCATCAGCCAAGCTCAACAGATCGAGCGCCGCCTGCTCGGGAGGTTGTTCCTCAAAGTCTAGGCGCAGCAATTGTTGGTGCTGAGCCAGCACTCGCAGTTTGACCGTGGTGGCGCTGGCACAGGTATGCAACAGCGTGCGAATCCCTGCCGCCACACAGAGTTGCCGAAGCGTTCGCCCATCCGGGTCATCCCCAACCAGACCACATAACGCCACCTGAGCGCCAACCGCAACGGCATTGGCAGCAACATTCGCCGCGCCGCCAATGCGCTCCTCACGGGCGCCAACGCGCAACACAGGCACGGGCGCTTCGGGGGAAATTCGCGTGGCGGCCCCTGTCCAATAGCGATCGAGCATCAGGTCGCCAATGACCACGATGCGTGCGGTTTTGATTTGTTCGACTGCCCTTTTCATCTATCAACCGTGAGTATACTGCTGGCGTTGTGAAGCGAGGGCAGGAGGGCTGCCCACCGTGAAAAAAACTAGGGAATTCTAGCACATGAGATTCTTACGCTTAGCGCTACTGACCGCCCTCACTGGGCTGCTCAACATCCTGCCCCTGACCGCGCAAGCCGCCACCACTCAGCAGCCGTTTTCGGCCGTCTATACGGTGAGCAGCAAGGGTCTAGACGTCGCGACCATGACGCGCGAACTCACGCTCACCGAGGATGGGAATTATGTCTTTACCTCGACGCTCGACGCCACGGGAATCGCCGCTGTTATCAAGCGCGTGCACCTTCAGGAGCGCAGCCAAGGCGTTCTGCGCGACCACCACTTCCAGCCAAAACACTACGAAATCACCCGTAGCAGCGGCAAAAAGCATCATCAATCGAAGGTTGAGTTCGACTGGCAGCGCAAACTTGCCGTAGGCACCACAGACGCTAAGACGTGGGAGACCCCACTCACAGCTGGGGTGTTAGACAAATTGGTCTACCAGCTTGCCCTGATGGAAGATTTGCGCCGCGAGCGCAAAGACCTACTTTATCGTGTCGTCGACGATGGCAAACTGCAGCGTTACGGGCTGACGCTTTTAGGTAAGGAGAACCTAGCGTTCGGTGACACCCCCATCGCGACGATAAAAGTAGAGTACCGCCGCAACGACACTCGTCGCACCACGCTGTGGTGCGCGCCTCAGTTCGATTTTCTACCGGTGCAAATTGAATATCGAGAAAAGGATGGCACCACCACCCTCGCCCGCCTGCAGCTTGCGCCCTAACTGATCGCCTAGCATCGCCCATCACCCCGATAGCAGGTGGCGGTCAGCTTTTCTTAAACAGCCTTTTAATGACTTCAGCGGT
>CAIPNE010000819.1 GCA_903866355.1 uncultured Gammaproteobacteria bacterium | reverse complement strand
TCATCCGGTACAAGATTTGCGCTCGGGACAGGTTTCAATTACCAGCCAAAACCATGGTTTTGCCATTGACGAGGCCAGCCTGCCCAGTACCTTGGTGGCTACCCACCGGTCTTTGTTTGATGGTTCTTTGCAGGGCATTGCTCACACAAGCCTGCCGGCCTTTAGTTTTCAGGGTCATCCGGAAGCCAGTCCCGGTCCACACGACATTGACTATCTGTTTGACCAATTTATCGCCTTGATGCGCAGTCATCGGGCTGCCTGAACCAGCGGCCTTACTTCAGCATGCCAAAACGTACCGACATCAAATCCATCCTCGTCATCGGCGCGGGCCCGATTATCATCGGCCAAGCCTGCGAGTTCGACTACTCCGGTACGCAGGCTTGTAAAGCCTTGCGCAAGGACGGTTATCGTATCGTTCTGGTCAACTCCAATCCGGCCACCATCATGACGGACCCGGATACCGCTGACGCCACTTATATCGAACCGATACGCTGGCAAACGGTGGCCAAAATCATTGAGCAAGAGCGCCCAGACGCTCTGTTGCCGACGATGGGTGGCCAAACCGCGCTCAACTGTGCGCTCGATTTAGCCCGTGAGGGAGTGCTGGAAAAATTTGGCGTGCAGCTCATCGGTGCCTCAGTGCAGGCGATTGAGATGGCCGAAGACCGCGAAAAATTTCGTCAGGCCATGACCCGCATTGGTTTGGATTCACCCAAATCACTGGTTGCGCACACCCTAGAAGAAGCGGAGCGCCATCAAGTGGTGCTGGGCTTCCCGACGGTCATTCGGCCCTCTTTTACGCTGGGCGGCACGGGCGGCGGCATTGCCTTTAATCGCGAAGAATTTGCCGAAATCGTTACCCGCGGTCTAGATGCTTCACCCACCCACGAAGTGCTAATTGAAGAATCCGTGCTGGGCTGGAAAGAATATGAAATGGAGGTCGTGCGCGATCGCAACGACAACTGCATCATCATTTGTGCGATCGAAAACTTGGATCCCATGGGCATCCACACCGGTGATTCCATCACGGTGGCGCCGGCGCAAACCCTGACCGACAAAGAATACCAACTGCTGCGCAACGCCTCGATCGCGGTGTTGCGCGAAATCGGCGTTGAAACCGGCGGCTCTAATGTGCAGTTCGCCATCAACCCCGACAACGGCAAGATGCTGGTCATCGAAATGAATCCGCGGGTTTCGCGCTCTTCCGCGCTGGCCTCCAAAGCCACCGGTTTCCCCATCGCCAAAGTGGCGGCCCGCTTGGCGGTCGGTTACACGTTGGACGAGCTCGCAAACGAAATCACTGGTGGCGCGACCCCGGCGTCGTTCGAACCCACCATCGACTATGTCGTGATCAAAATTCCGCGCTTCACCTTCGAGAAATTCCCGCAAGCGCACGACCGCCTCACGACCCAAATGAAATCAGTGGGCGAGGTGATGGCTTTCGGTCGAACCTTCCAAGAGTCTTTTCAGAAAGCGCTACGTTCGCTAGAAACCGGTGCCATGGGTCTTGATGAGCGGTTTCGGGTGGGTGAAAAAGTAGACCACGCCAAACTGGTGCGCGAATTAACGGTGGCGGGTTCGGAGCGCATTTGGTTCGTGGGAGATGCCTTCCGCCACGGCATGAGCCTCGAGGAAATCCACGCTCTCACTAAAATTGATCGCTGGTTTTTGGCGCAAATCGAAGACCTTCTGCAAGAAGAATCCTTGGTGCGGGCCGGTGGGCTTGCCGCCCTTAATCAGGCAACGCTGCGCCGCCTCAAACGCAAGGGTTTTGCCGACGCGCGACTCGCGTTCCTGAGTGACTGCACGGAGACCGCGATGCGGCACCATCGCCAGTCGCTGGGGCTTCGACCCGTCTATAAGCGGGTGGATTCGTGTGCCGCAGAATTCGGCGCCACCACCGCTTATCTGTACTCCACGTATGAAGAAGAATGTGAAGCGCTGCCGAGCAACCGCCAGAAAATCATGATTTTGGGTGGCGGCCCGAACCGTATTGGGCAAGGCATCGAATTCGATTACTGCTGTGTACAAGCCGCCTATGCCCTGCGCGAGGCGGGCTACGAAACCATCATGGTGAACTGCAACCCCGAAACAGTGTCCACGGATTACGACACCTCCGATCGCCTCTACTTCGAACCGCTGACGTTAGAAGACGTGCTAGAAATCGTGGCGTTAGAAAAACCCTACGGGGTGATTGTGCAATTTGGTGGGCAGACCCCGTTAAAACTGGCCGCAGCGCTAGCTGCCGCCGGGGTGCCCATCATCGGCACCAGCCCAGATTCCATCGATTTGGCTGAGGATCGCGAGCGTTTTCAGGATTTTCTGTCACAGGTGGGATTGTTGCAACCGGCCAATCGAACGGCGCGGTCGCCAGAGGCGGCGCTGCTCGCGGCCGCTGAAATTGGTTTCCCGCTGGTGGTCAGACCGTCCTACGTGTTGGGCGGACGGGCGATGGAAATTGTTTACAACGTCGACGCGCTGTCCATTTACATGCGCCGCGCGGTGGCGGTCTCCAACGACTCTCCAGTGCTGCTTGATCGGTTTCTCGACCACGCCATCGAAGTCGATGTCGATGCGCTGAGTGACGGTGAGACCGTGGTCGTAGGCGGCATCATGGAGCACATCGAGCAGGCTGGGATTCATTCTGGCGATTCCGCCTGCGCGCTGCCGCCGCACACCCTGACCTTAGAGCTGCAGGCGGAAATTCGCCGGCAGGTGGTGATTATGGCGCGTGGTCTGGGCGTAATCGGCCTGATGAACACGCAGTTTGCCATTCAGGACGGCCAGATTTTTGTTCTTGAGGTCAATCCACGTGCGTCGCGCACGGTGCCGTTTGTGTCCAAGGCCACGGGTGCGCCTTTGGCTAAACTGGCGGCCTTGTGCATGGTTGGCCAACGTCTGCAAGATTTGGTGCCCACTGGCATTCGGCAACCGACCTACTATTCGGTCAAGGAAGCGGTGTTTCCTTTCGTGAAGTTTCAGGGGGTCGACCCTCTCTTGGGGCCAGAAATGAAGTCCACCGGGGAGGTGATGGGCATTGGCATCACCTTCGGCGAAGCCTTTGCAAAATCCCAGCAAGCCGCCGGTATGAGTTTGCCCAGCGGCGGCACGGCTTTTGTTAGCGTGCGGGAATCTGATAAACCCGCGGCGTTGGGTCTGGCCCATCGGTTGGCGGCGGCGGGCTTTAAAATTGTTGCCACGCGCGGCACCGCCAGGGTTCTGACGGCGGCGGGGGTGGTTTGTCAGCCGGTCAATAAGGTGCTGGAAGGTCAGCCGCACATCGTTGATATGATCAAAAATGGCGCGATCGACTTTATTATCAACACCACGGAAGGCGAACAGGCGATTGCCGATTCTTTTGCCATTCGCCGCAGCGCTCTGCAGCACAAGATTGCCTACACGACGACCATGGCCGGCGCGACCGCCGCGGTGATGGCGCTGGCCGAAACTGGCGAAGAGCAAGTGCGATGTTTACAGATTCTTCATGAGGAAATGATCTGATGAGCAAATCCCCGATGACGGCCGCCGGCGCGCAACGTCTGCGAGAAGAATTGCACCGCCTGAAAACAGTCGATCGTCCGCGTATTACCAACGCCATCGCCGAAGCGCGAGCGCTGGGCGATTTGAAGGAAAACGCTGAATACCACGCCGCGCGTGAGCAGCAGAGCTTCGCCGAAGGCCGGGTTGCCGACATCGAAGGCAAGCTTGGTAACGCGGAAATCATCGACGTCACCAAAGTGAACGCCTACGGGCGTGTGGTTTTTGGGGCGACCATAAAATTGCTGAACGTGAACAACGACGCCGAAGTGACTTATCGCATCGTTGGCGAAGACGAGGCCGACATCAAAGCGGGTTTGGTGTCGATCAATTCCCCGGTGGCGCGTGGCCTTATCGGCAAATCCGAGGGCGATGCAGTACGCGTGCAAGTGCCAAGCGGTACGGTAGAGTACGAAATACTGATCGTGCTCTACATCTGATGGATTGTTGGGGAACTTAGGTTCGCCAACGCAGACTAAGCCACTATGTCTAAACGAGGCTCGTCCAGCCGCTGGTACCAGACTCAAATCAGCGATCCTTTCGTCAAAGAACGCGAGCGCCAGGGCCTGCGCTCGCGCTCGGCGTTCAAACTCACCGAGCTCCTTGAGCGCGATCGTCTGCTGCGGCCCGGTGGCGTGGTGTTAGACCTCGGCGCTACGCCCGGCGGGTGGTCACAAATCGTTGGGCCCCTCGTGGGGGCTAGGGGTTTGGTCATTGCTGTCGATATCCTGCCGATGACTGCTTTAGCAGGTGTTCACTTTATTTTAGGTGACTGCCGGGAACCCGCAACGCTCGCGAGCATCGGTGTCGCGCTTAAAAGTCGGCAGGCTGATCTTGTTTTATCTGATATGGCCCCCAATCTATCGGGTATCAGGGATGTGGACGAGGCACGATCCGTGGAACTAGCGGAAACGGCGTGGGAAACCGCGCAAATGTTTCTGAAGGTCGGCGGGTCGTTGGTACTGAAAATGTTCCAACATCAGGACAGTGAGCGGTTTTTGCTGGAGATACGTAAGTACTTTATCCGCATAAACCGCCGCAAACCGGCGGCATCACGCAGCGGTTCACGAGAATTCTATGTGGTGGCAGGCGGGCTCAAGGGCTAGACTAGATCGACAATTAGGCGTGGAACAGGCACTCGCTCGGCAGGCCGTGAGGCGGCATGCCTCAACAATGGACGGATAGAACAAGATGGCTAGAAACCTCGCTCTGTGGGGCGTTATCGCACTGGTGCTGATGCTGGTTTTCCAGAACTTCACCCCGCGGCGCGGCGTGTCCCGCGCGGTCAGCTACTCTGACTTCGTTGGATCCGTTAAAAGTGGTCAGGTCGCACGCACCGTGCTCGATGGTCCCACCATCGAATTCGAGATGCAGGACGGCTCGAAGCTCTACACCTATAGCCCTGAAACTAGCAACAGCGCACTCATCGGCATGCTGCTGGAAAACCGTGTCCGCATCGAAGCCCAGCCGCCCGACCGGCAGGGCATCCTCATGCAAATTTTCATCTCTTGGTTCCCGTTCGTTCTGCTGATTGGGGTGTGGATCTACCTCATGCGCCAAATGCAGGGTGGTGGCGGTGGCCGGGGTGCCATGTCCTTCGGCAAGAGCCGCGCGCGCATGCTGGGCGACGACCAAGTACGCACCACTTTCAATGACGTGGCGGGCGTAGAAGAAGCCAAAGACGAAGTCAAAGAATTAGTCGACTTCCTGCGCGACCCCAGCAAATTTCAAAAACTGGGCGGCAAGATACCGCGTGGTGTCTTGATGGTTGGCTCCCCGGGCACGGGTAAAACCTTGCTGGCTAAGGCCATCGCAGGGGAGGCCAAAGTGCCTTTTTTCACGATTTCCGGTTCTGATTTCGTCGAAATGTTTGTCGGTGTTGGCGCCTCCCGAGTGCGCGACATGTTCGAGCAAGCTAAAAAACACGCGCCTTGCATTATTTTCATCGACGAAATTGATGCCGTGGGACGCCACCGTGGTGCAGGACTTGGTGGCGGGCACGACGAACGTGAACAAACCCTCAACCAGTTGCTGGTAGAAATGGATGGGTTTGAAGGCAACGAGGGCGTCATCGTCATCGCCGCGACTAACAGACCCGATGTGCTCGACCCGGCGCTGCTACGTCCGGGTCGCTTTGACCGGCAAGTGGTTGTGCCGTTACCCGACGTGCGAGGGCGCGAGCAGATTTTGAAAGTGCACATGCGCAAAGTGCCGTTGAGTGACGACGTCAAGCCAGCGCTACTCGCGCGCGGCACACCCGGATTTTCGGGTGCAGACTTGGCTAATTTGGTGAACGAAGCGGCACTGTTCGCCGCACGAAACAACAAGCGCCACGTCAGCATGGAAGAGTTTGAGAAAGCCAAAGACAAAATCATGATGGGCGCGGAACGGCGTTCTATGGTGATGGGCGAAAACGAAAAGAAGCTCACCGCCTATCACGAAGCGGGCCATGCCATCGTGGGGCGCTTGGTGCCGGCACATGATCCGGTTTACAAAGTGACCATCATTCCGCGTGGGCGGGCCTTGGGCGTCACGATGTTCCTACCGGAAGAAGACCGGCTCAGCTACAGCAAGGAACGGTTGGAAAGCCAAATTTCCACGCTTTTCGGCGGCCGTATCGCCGAGGAACTCGTGTTTGGTAAAGACGCCGTGACGACCGGTGCCTCCAATGATATTGAACGTGTGACCGAAATTGCCCGCAACATGGTGACCCGCTGGGGGCTCTCCGAGCGGTTGGGGCCAATGACTTACAGCGACGATGAAGGCGAAGTTTTTCTGGGCCACTCCGTGACCCAACACAAAGTGATGTCCGATAGCACAGCACATGTGATTGACGAAGAAGTTCGCTATATCGTTGACCGTAACTACACGCGGGCCCGCCAAATTCTCGAAGAAAATTCGGGCAAGCTGCACCTGATGGCCGCTGCGCTGATTCGCTACGAAACCCTCGATAGTGACCAAATCGACGACATCATGAATGGACGTGCGGCTCGTGCGCCGAAGAACTGGGACGACGACGAGGGTAGTGCCACCACCATCGGCGCCGCGGATGAGGGCAAGACCCCCGATATCGATACGCCCATTGGTGGCCCCGCCAGTTCCCACTAAACCGCCCGCGCAAATGCGAAGTTCGCGGGCTAATCCCGCGCGCTTCGCTCCTCGTAACCCTGTCGGTGTGAGGCTGCCAAGCCGCCGGCTAATGGCAGACTGACAACGATGGCTGATTCCAACGAACGTAAATATTTCGGCACCGACGGGGTGCGCGGCCGAGTCGGCGTGGCGCCCATCACACCGGACTTTGTGATGAAACTGGGCTGGGCCGCCGGCCGTGTTTTTGCCCGCGGCGCGCGTGGCAAACCCAAGGTACTCATTGGCAAAGATACCCGGGTGTCAGGGTATATGTTCGAGAGTGCGCTCGAAGCTGGGTTGTCTGCGGCCGGCGTCGACATCCTTTTGTTGGGCCCGATGCCAACCCCAGGCATCGCCTACCTCACCCGAACTTTCCACGCACAAGCCGGGATTGTTATCAGTGCCTCGCACAATCCTTTTGATGACAACGGCATCAAATTCTTTT
>CAIPNE010000818.1 GCA_903866355.1 uncultured Gammaproteobacteria bacterium | reverse complement strand
TCGCCCTGGATGCTGTGGAAAAGTTCGCTAATGTTCATGCGCTTTAAAATTCGTTAAGGCTAGCAAGCCCTCACGCGACGCCGCCGATGCGGACGTGATTCACTCGAGGTGCTGTTAAGCGGGAAATGTTTGGGTTTAAAAATGGCGTCCTCCGACGAGCGGCGCGCCGGAGTGTATTGGCCAACGCCCACCACCCCGCTGGGAACGCTTCACACATCCTTAGGCGTCGATCCCCTCAAACAACACGCTGGAGAGATAGCGTTCACCGGCATCGGGCAGGATGACCACGATGGTTTTACCCGCATAGGCCGGTTCGCTCGCAATGCGGGCGGCGACCAGTGCGGCGGCACCGCAGGAAATACCGCACAGAATACCCTCCTCGCGCGCCAACCGACGTGCGAAGGCGACCGCATCGTCATTGGTGACGCGCTCCACGCGGTCCACAATGGAAAGATCGAGCGTGCGGGGAATAAACCCGGCGCCAATACCTTGGATTTTGTGGGGGCCCGGTTGCAACGGGCTGCCCGCCAGAGTCTGGGTGATCACAGGGCTCGCGTCAGGTTCTACCGCAACCGAGAGCACGGCGCGACCACGGGTGTGCTTGAGGTAGCGCGAAACCCCGGTAATGGTGCCGCCAGTACCAACCCCCGCTACGAAGACGTCAACCAGACCATCGGTGGCATCCCAAATCTCCGGGCCGGTGGTGAGTTCGTGGATCGCCGGATTGGCGGGATTCTCGAACTGTTGGGGCATGAAACAACGGGCGGGATCTGCGGCCACTAATTCTTGGGCCTTCTCAATGGCGCCCCGCATGCCTCGCGCCCCTTCGGTGAGCACCAACTTGGCACCAAAAGCCTTGAGTACCCGACGCCGCTCAACGCTCATGGAATCGGGCATGGTGAGCGTGATGTCATAGCCTTTCGCCGCGCACACAAAAGCGAGCGCGATGCCGGTATTACCGCTGGTAGGCTCGATGACCTCCATGCCCGGCCGCAGCAAGCCCCGTTTTTCAGCATCGGCAATCATCGCCGTACCGATTCGGCACTTCACCGAATAAGCTGGGTTTCTGCCCTCAATTTTTGCGAGCACTAGCGCGCTGCCCCCCACCACTTTGTTGAGGCGTATGAGCGGGGTATCTCCGATGGATAAAGAGTTGTCGGCAAAAAATTTCATGTGGGGTCTTTCCCTGCGGGCAATGATTGCCAGCATCCTAACGGGTTTCGGCGCAGGCAAGAAAGACCAACGCCACGACTCTGTACGCCAAAACTGCGGGTTGCTGCCCGCGCCGGCTGAGGGGCTGGCCTAGCGAGGCGTTCAAGAGGGGTTTCGGCGTATAGTGCGGGCGCCCCCGGCGACTCGGTGGGCATTGCCGGCGGCCAGCGGCCGCACGATTTTTTGACAGCCGAGGCCTGCAGACTATGACCTCCCAGCAACCACTCTCCCGGCGCCTGCTCGTGGCGCTGCTAGTGGCGGCCTTACTCGGTCCGGCTTGTGCTTGGGCCGACGAAAAAATAACGTTAGGCTGGCTGGAGAACATCCGGCTCGACGCCGGTGAACTCCTAGTGCGCGCCAAACTGGATACCGGCGCCAAAACCTCCTCCCTCCACGCCACCGACATCGAACGCTTTGAGCGTGCCGGCGCGCACTGGGTGCGCTTCAAGCTGTGGCTGGACCATAACGACCGTCACAGCCAAACCATCACGCTGGAAAAACCGCTAGCGCGCGACGTGACCATCAAACTGCGCGGCACCGCTAAAAACGCAGAACGGGCCTCCGTTAAACTCGAATTCTGCTTGGGCGGGCGCCGCTACGAATCCTTATTCACGTTGGTGAATCGCTCTAAATTTAATTACCCCGTGCTGCTAGGCCGGCGTTTTCTGGCCAAAATCGCCACCATCGAGCCGGCGATGAAATTCCGCACGGAACCCAGCTGTCCCACGGCGAGCCCACCCTAGCGCTATCACCATGCGTTCCCCTGCTATTTTTCTACTGGCCGCCTTCTGCGCAACCCTGGGGTTGTCGATAGCTTGGCTGAAAGTGACCCGTCTCGCGGTGCCCCTCGATCCCGCCGCTGAAACCATCGTGTGGGACGTGGAGGCGCGGATTTTTTTTGAAGGCCGCGAAAAACCCGCCAAGATCGAATTGACCCTGCCGCGTAAGCCACCGGGTTTTGCGGTGTTGGATGAAGATTTTGTGTCACGCGGGTTTGGCCTTGCGGTACACCCCGGTGACAACGGCGGCACGCGGCAAGCCGTTTGGACGACGCGCCGCGCCAAGGGCACCCAGGCGCTGTACTACCACATCAAGCTCTACCCCAAACGCGCCGAACCACCTGGCAAAGGTGGCCCGCCGCCCGTGTTCCCAGAAGTGCCTGAATATGCCGAGCCACTGAGCTCCGCAGTCCGCACGGTATTGGAACAGGTGCGGGCCGAATCAGCCGACGTGGCAACTTATACCGCGCTGCTGCTAGCGACCCTTAACGGATCGGACAACGAAAACGCCAAAGTTATCCGCAAGTCGGCGCCGGGCGAAGCGTGGCCGCGCCTGTTGAGTAAAATGTTGGCGGGCGCCCGAATTCCCAGTCGCGTGGTTTACGGATTAACCCTCGAGAACGAATTTGTAGACATCCCGCTGTCGCCGTGGCTGCAGGTCCATGACGGTGAACGCTGGCGGGGTTTCAATCCGGCCACCGGGGATGAGGGTTATCCGCCTAATTTCCTACTCTGGAGCTACGAAGACCC
>CAIPNE010000817.1 GCA_903866355.1 uncultured Gammaproteobacteria bacterium | reverse complement strand
TGTCCGGGGGTATAGACGCATTCCACGCTCCAGCCGTCACCCTCGATAACCGTGCCATCACGCACCTCGATATCCGCCTGGAAATCCATGTCGCCACCTGCCTCCACCGTCACGCCATCCAGCAGCTTGCCGGAGCCGTGTGGACCAAAGCCGTAGGTGGGTGCGCCGGTCGCGGCTTTGAGCGGCGCGGCCGCGGGGGAATGATCGGTGTGCGTATGGGTAATCAGAATATGGGTGACCGTCTCCCCGTGCAGCGCGCGCTGGAGTGCGGCAAGGTGTTCGTCAATGAGCGGTCCCGGATCGACCACCGCGACTCGGCCCCGTCCTATGAGGTAGGTGCCGGTGCCGTGGAAGGTAAATGGGCTGGGATTACGGGCGAGTACGCGCCGAATCAACGGCGAAATCTCGACCACCTCTGCGTACCGCGGGTCGTACTCGCGGTCCACCGGCAGGGTGGGCAGTACGATGCCGAGATCAGCGGCTCTTAGCGAAATTGTCACGTGAGTACCTCGGGTGTTTAGGGGGCGCTAACGCAGAATTCGCGTCATCAATATTGGACGATTGAATTTAGTTTTTTTTTGGCTGGTTGCCCACCCGCACGGGTGTAAACCCCGCCCGGGCCTGCGCGCAATTTTCTCGCGAACGGGGCAGGGCAGATGTCGCGCACAGTTGATTCATCTGATGAGCCTCAGCCGAACACAGCGCTGAGTGATGCGGCACACGCAGGGCTAGCGTGGCACCGCAGGCAGGGGAGAGCGCCTGTTTTAGGGCGCGCTAAATTGCTCAATGAGGCGCGCTGGCCGGCCCGCCGCGAGTTGCGCCTCCAACCAGCGATCCACCACCTGCTTGAGTTTGGGATCTGGTGGCATCAGGAGTGCTTTGTCGGCGTGCGTCAGGAGACCGGGGAAAGTACGGCAGAGGGTTGGGTGGCGGCGTATTTGGAGCTCCACCTCCACATCGTCGGTGATCATGGCGTCGGCCCGGCCGGCGATGATTTCCTCAAAAATGGTTCGGTTATCCGGGTGGACCAAGATGTGCGCAGCGTGCAAATGCTCGTGAACGTAGCGTTCATTGGTGCCGCCGGGGTTGACGATCACCCGGACCTCGGGGGTGTCCAAATCGGCGAGATGCTCAAAGCGGGAACGCTCAGCACAGCGTGCCAGAATGGTTTTCCCGCCCGTATAGTAAGGCACCGAGAACAGCCCCACGGCGGCCCGCTCGGGGGTTACAGAAACACCCCCCAAGGCGATGTCGAAGCGCGCGCTCGCCAGATCATTTAACAGCGTGGGCCAACTGGTCGCCACGAATACCGGTGTTACCCTGAGATGGCGCGCAAGGGCGAGACCCAACTCAATATCAGCGCCACGAATCTGGCCGTCTTCGACCAAGCTAAACGGCGCGTAATCGCCACTCACACCGAGGCGCAGCACGCCGCTGGCCCGGATGGCTGCCAGGCCCGGTGCCGCGATTCGACGCAGCGCAGCCAGCGCGGTTAACAATTGCTCTTGATCCGCTGCCAGCGGAATACTGGTGGCCAGACGCCGCTTGGCCAACTCGCGATAACGCGCGCTAAAGTCCGGGTTTGCGAGAGCCGGGGCCGCCAGATACAACGCGCGCAATAGTTGGCCGGCTAGGCCATCCAACTGTTGCCGCAAAACGGCCAGCTGCGGGGTAGGGGGGCACCCGGTTGCCAGCGAGCAGCCTTGGTCGCGCCATAGGGCGTGGTAGTGGACTTGGGTCTCGCGGGCCAGCCGCATCTGCAGGGTAGCCAGCGCCGTGATGCCGGATAGCCCCATCGCAGCAGCAGCTGTCGTGGCCTGTGCGAGCACCGCACGCTCACGCGCGGCATCGAGTATCGGCGTGCCAGCGTGCCATTTGGCGGCCGCCACGCCGGGCATCAGCGCGAGCCTCTCACCCACGCGATCGAAAACTGCCGCCACCGCGGTGGCTTCGTCCATCAGCGCGGGATCCGCAACCGCGAGCCATGGCCAACACAGCGTTAGCATCAACAGGCGGGCACAGACGTGACCCCAACGGTGTGGGATCCAAGTTGTGCGAGTAGGACAGTGGTTTAGGGGCGTTATCATCGCTTATTGCTCGTGGAGGATTGCGGTCCCGGATGGGTTAATCCGGCGGTGTTGATTCAGTTAGCGAGGTTGTTTTACCCAGCAGCCATTTATCTGTCTAGTTGGCGTGACACGTTTGGCGTATCCCACCACGACCTTCTTTGTGACTGATCCGCCACGGTAATGCCTGCAGGTCGGCGGGTGTGCGCCCTCATGAAGCCTCATTACTGGCGCCTAGAAATGGCGGGAGCACCTTGCCGCGCGCGATGATCAGTTTCTCGTCGAGTCAAAAATTTCCATGACATCTAGGAACATCAAGGTACGGGCCGGCTTGTTACTGCCGCCAAATTCGGTGTCTGGCCGCAGCGAGAACAGAATATTGCCGCAGTCGGCGCGACTATCCCGCCCAATCCTAGGCAAATCGGCGTTCCATTGGCAGCGCTCGTTGAGACCCCAGCCACTCGGCGAGAAAGCAGACGCGCGTAGGTCTGCATCGGTACCCCTGAATTCGCGCCGCTTGCTCGCTGCAAATCGCGAGCACCATGGCCGGCTCGATGAGGGATTCAACCGACGCCGATAGGTTTTTTGCGGTAAGAGAAGGTCCGCCTGGGCTCTTCAACAGCCGGCCGTTGAGGCCACGCGCGAGTGGCTAGAAAACCGTCGGGCCAATGGTCCCCGCAACCGGGTGGGTCGGGATAACCCTATTCGCTCAACAATTACTGGTCAGCTAAGACATCGCGGATATCGCTGCTCGCCGCGTTGGAGAAACCCAGGCATTAGGCCTGCTGAATATCAGCAGTTGCGGCCGCCCCCCTTCGCGCAGACCATCCTGTGGCAACGGTACTGTTCAACTGCGGTGGTTCACGCGACACTCCACGGCTGTTTCTCGGATGACGGTTTTTGGTATGAACGCCCCTCGAGGTGCCGCACCGCGGTTTTGGCGCTCTGATCGCGCGCGTCAATTTTTAAGTCTGGGGCTCATCGCCTTGACCCTCGCCTTGGCCTACGGCAGTTGGTATGCGTATGGCGTGTTTTTGGTTGCGCTGCTGAAGGATTTCGGCTGGAGCCGTTCCATCCTCGGCGGCGCCTTTTCGGTATTTGCGCTGGTGCAAGGCATCGCAAATCCCCTGTTGGGGATGTTGTGCGATCGGGTGCGCCCACCGCTGGTGGTGGTGGTGGGCAGTCTGGCGCTGGGCGGCTCGCTATACCTGAACAGTTTTATCCAAACGCCTTGGCAGCTCTATTTGGGATTTGGTGGCTGCACTGCGATCGCGGTCGCGTGCTGCGGTTGGATTCCGGCGGTGATGCAAGTACAACGGCGTTTCCAGCGTCGGCTAGGCTTGGCGCTGGGCATCGTCAGCTCCGGGGTGGGGGTGGGGATGCTGGTGGTCGTGCCGTTGTGTGAGTACCTGATCGAAAGTTACGGCTGGCGGACCGCATTTCGCGTGCTGGGTCTTATCTGCACCGGGTGCATGCTGCCGGCCGCACTTTTTTTGCTCCGCGAATCTGCGTACGTAACACCCGCAGTAGTGCGGCCCACGGTCGGCGCCGCCACATTGGCGGCGCGCACCCAACGCTCGTTAACCCTCAAACAAGCTATGGCCACGGCGCCGTTCTGGCTGATGGTCGCCACGTTCTTCTGCGGCAGCGTGTGTTCACAAACCTTACACGTCCATCAGGTGGCATTTCTCGTGGACCACGGGATTTCGGCAATGGTCGCCGCCTCGGTGGTGGGTGTGGTTGGTTTGGCCAGTATTTTTGGCAAGACCGGTGGTGGGTGGTTATCCGATCGGGTGGAGCGCGAACGGGTCTATGTCGGGGGGGTGGCGGTGTTGGTGGCCGCGGTGGGCGCGCTGCTGTTGGTGGGTAACACCCCGAACCAAGGGGGCGCTTATGCTTATGCCGTGCTATTGGGCTTAGGGTATGCGGCGACTGCCGCCATCACGCCGGCGATGGTCAGTGACCGGTTTGAAGGTCGGCATTTCGGCGCGATTATGGGCGTGGGTTTGTTCGGCAGCGCGACCGGCAGCGCCGTGGGGCCTTGGATGGGTGGGTATCTACACGACCTCACGGGCAGTTATACGGTGCCCTTCGCAATCGCCGCGATGAGCGGGGTGTGCGCGGGGCTGGCGGGCTGGGCCGCGCGTCAGCAGCGGCGCCGCGCGCAGGCAACTTAGCGCTAGCTGACCACCGCTGCAGGGGGCCGGTGCGTCACAGCGACGCTCGTGAAGGGCGCGCGTGTCAGCTCAGGCCGCCCCAACTTTTAGTGTGCCGCGCCACTGGGCGCGCAACGATTAGGCCGCGTGCGGATTTGGCGCGGCCAACTCTCGTCGCGGCCGGGATCTCCCCCGCAATGGGCAGTTCCGCTCCGTCTAGCCCCCAACCCACGGTACTCGGGCTAGTCCCTCGGGTTCGCGTGCGTGCAAACGCCGTGCGATCTAGCTGCGGCCCAAAATCGGCCAAGGTCGCCACGGCGCGCCCAACTCATTCATACTCCGTACCGGCTGGCGTCAGCACGCTAGTTCGCTAGGCTAGCAGGGAGACGGTGCGCGGCGACCTGTTTGGCCATGGCCGACGGCCAAGCTGCTGTGGCCCTCAGTTACGATCGTGAGCATCATCCAACCAGTAGGAACGCAAGCTTATCAACTCATCTCCGTCCCTTGCGCTCATCGCAAGTTTGCTGCTGGCACGTTCGACCCTCGCCGCCGACCTTCCGGTCCAGCCGGCGTGTGCCGCGCCACCGGTCGAAACGGCCTTAATGAGCGAGCAAGGCTCGGCTGGCGTCATGTATAACCTCGCCGAACACCCCAGTTCCATTCGGGCGGTGGCAAAGAAACTGCTGAGTGCCGCCGTCGTGTCGGCCACGGCAGCGCAGGGCACACCCTGTGTTGGTGCTTGCGGCAGCGCCGCCGCGCCAACGATTTTATTGAGAGTCACGCCCTCGGCTTATTTGCCCATGGCACAGCAACAGGCTTTATGTCACCAAATGGTGCGTCAGACGCAGGCTCGTCCGCTGCGTTATGGACCGCGTACGTTTCCAAACGTGGCGGCCTTCGACGCCTGGCTCATGGAGTTTTCGCAAGGGCGGGGTAGCGATGGCAGGCTGCTCTACCAACAATGCGGTGGGGATTGCGATCCCAGTTTTACCTTCAGCGTGAAACCTGACGTGCAGTCACTGGCAGTGGATACCGCGGTGGTGTGCGGCTACGCGCGTGATCGCGAATTTAACAATTATCGATTGTCGACCGCCCTGGTGGCAGGGTGTTCGACCCCACCGGCGGTAGGCGCTGGGCAGGTGCCTGTGGGTCGGTGAGCTTGCGCCGGCTGGCGCTGTGCCTCGGCACAAGACCTAGCGAGGCGTAACTTAGGCTCAAGCAACCCGTTACAACCCGCGAGCGTTAAGCCCGAGGTGGGCTGGTTAGAACACGCCGCAGGCCCACAATGCTCAGCGCTCGCCGCGCACAGTGATCGCTCTGGAGCGCCGAGCAAACAGCGCTCGGATCCGCGCCAGAATAGCCAGCGGTATGACATCGGCTTCGCCGTTGATGTGGGTTTCTACGCCGCACACGATGTCCTTGCGCGCCCGGTGGACCAAGGTTCCGAACAACCGGTCCCAAACGCTGAAGACGTCGCCGAAGTTGCGGTTGGTGTAGGGCAATTCGAAATGGTGATGCACCTGATGGAGATTGGGCGTTACAAATAGCCAGCTGACCATTCGTCCCCATCGTTCAGGCAGACGTGTACTGCTGTGGGACCACAGATTGATAGTGGTTTGCGCGCTTTGGCGTAGCACCAAGATCTCGGGGGTAGCGCCACACAAGAACACCCAGAACATGAGGAAGCAGTTGCGGATGAAGGTTTCGCCCGGATGTTCCCGCACGGTGGTCGTGACATCGATTTGGCGGTCGCTGTGATGATACAAATGAAAGCGCCAAAAAGGCTTAACCCGATGCATGGTGCGGTGATAGACGTAATCGAGTAAATCGAGCACGACGAACATCAG
>CAIPNE010000816.1 GCA_903866355.1 uncultured Gammaproteobacteria bacterium | reverse complement strand
TTGCCATGTACCTGCCTATTTTCAAGATGGGCCAAGTGGTCTAACGGCCCCCGGCGCGGCTTAGTCATGGGTAGACCATACCTTCTCTCTGATGCTGTGCGCAGTGCTTGATCTTTGGCCCGTGCTGGCAGATTACCCGCTGGGCTACCCAGCGGGGCTGGGAGTCCTTGGGCTCTTGGTGGGCAGCTTTTTGAACGTGGTGATTCATCGTCTGCCGCTCATGATGGAACGCGACTGGCAGCGCGACTGTGCCGACCTGACGGGTCACGTCGAGACCGATTCCCCAGTGGCTGCGTTCAACCTGATGGTCCCCCGATCGCGTTGCCCACACTGTCAGCAGCCGATCGCGGCTTGGGACAATCTCCCGGTATTGAGCTGGCTATTGTTGGCGGGCCGCTGCCGTCATTGCCGGGCCAGCATCAGCGTGCGCTATCCCTTGGTAGAACTCAGTGCGGCGGTCTTGGGGGTGGTAGCAGCTTGGCATTTTGGGGCCACCCCCAGTGCGCTGTGGGGCGCAGGATTTTCTTGGGCGCTGCTCGCGCTTGCGGTCATCGACTTGGATACCCAGCTCTTGCCCGACGACCTTACCCTGCCCTTGCTGTGGGCTGGGCTGGTCGCGAATCTGTTTGGATATTTTGTGGATCTGCCAACCGCCGTGGTGGGAGCGATGGCGGGCTACCTGAGTTTATGGGTCGTTTATTGGGGCTTTAAGTTCGCCACCGGCAAAGAAGGCATGGGCTACGGCGACTTCAAGCTGCTCGCGGCGCTGGGCGCGTGGCTGGGCTGGCAGGCACTACCCACCATCATCGTGGGTGCCGCATTGGTGGGCGCGGTCGTCGGTTTGGCGCTCATCGGCCTGCGTCGGCACGAACGCAGTAAGCCGCTCCCCTTTGGGCCATTTTTGGCGGCCGCCGGCTGGATTAATCTTATCTGGGGCGGGCCCTTGCGCCAATTAATCGGCCCATGAGCGCCCTAGTGCCTTATGTGGTGGGCGTCACCGGTGGCATCGGCAGCGGCAAAAGTACCGTGTGTGAGGAATTCGCGGCACTGGGTGCGCCGGTAATCGATACCGATCAGGTGGCGCGCGCAGTCGTCGCGCCCGGCACGCCCGGACTGGCGGCAGTGGTGGCAGCGTTTGGTCAGGACATCCTCAACGACCAGGGCGAACTCGATCGGCGGCGCATGCGCCAGCAGGTTTTCGCAAATCCGGCCTTGCGCCAGCAACTGGAAGCCATTCTGCATCCCCTCATTCGGGCTGGCACCCAAGAAAAAATAGACGCGGCCGGCTACCCGTACTGCCTCGTTTGCATCCCCCTGCTGGTAGAGCGGGGCGGCGTTAACCGGGTCGACCGCGTACTGGTGATCGATGTCCCCGAAGCGGTGCAAATCGCCCGAGTGATCGCCCGCGATGAATTGACAGTCTCCGAGGCAGCGGCAATCATGCAAAGCCAAGCATCGCGTGAACAGCGAGCGGCGGTGGCGAACGACGTGCTGGAAAACAGCGGCCCCCTGTCCGCGTTACGCCCGCAAATCGCGGCCTTGCATGCGCGCTATTTGCAACTCGCCCAAGCGGCTAGGAAGTTCTGACAATCAGCCATGCCACACGCCCCCAGCACGCAAGAACAGCTATTCCCGATCCCCAAAATGGCGCACGTGACCGTGTACGAGCAGCCGCTCAACGAACGTGTGCGGTGTTTTCTGCGTCTGGAGTACCTGTTTGGTTCAGTGGCCGAAAGCATGCAAGGGGAAACCCCTCGGGCGGCGCGCAATGCCATTGCCGGCATGATCGATATTTCCGACCAACTCAGCCGTACCGACGTCAAAGGCGAGCTCATCAAGGAAATTGAGCGCCATGTCACCACGATCGGCGCATTACGCAATAACCCCGGCGTCAACTCTGGGGTGTTGGAGCAAACGCTGGGACGGCTGGAGCCGCTGAGCGCGCTGCTGAAATCGAATACCTTCCAACCCGGCGCCAAGCTCCGCCAGAACGATTTAGTCACGCAGATTCGCCAGCGACTGGCGATTCCCGGCGGGCTTTGTAGTTTTGATCTGCCCGCGTTTCATCATTGGTTGAGCCGCGATCACCAGCGCCGATTGACGTTGCTTAACGACTGGATGACCGATTTGCGGGCGATCGAGGCCGGTGTGACCATCACGCTCAAGATGATCCGGGAAAGTGCCAGACCCCAACCCGTCATCGCCTCTGGGGGGTTCTACCAGCAAACCCTCGACGCCAACTCGGCGTGTCACTTGGTGCGGGTCAGTGTGGCTGACGAGGATGACGTTTTTGCCGAAATCAGTGGCGGCAAACACCGCTTTGCCGTGCGCTTCATGCGCAATGCCGAACTTGGCGCCCGCCCGCAACAAAGCACGGATCCCATTGATTTCGAACTACAGTGCTGCGTTCTCTAGCCCACCAAAACTCGCCAGCGCGTGGGTCGCAGCAGCGGCGTCCATAGCGCCAGGATCGCGCCAACCCGCACTACTCGACGCAACACCCAAGCAACCCGCGGCAGCGGCGAGTGCCAAATCTTGTGGCCCCAACCCACCTAAGGCAAAGGAAGGCAGGCCGGCGGATTGCGCCAGCGCGCGCAACCCAGACCAGCCCAGCGTGGGCGCGCCGGGGTGAGAATGGGTGGCCGCAACCGGTGAAATCAACACAAAATCCACGCCCACGGCGCGCGCCGCGGCAAGTTCTGTGGTGTCGTGGCAAGCCGCGCTGACCAACATTGGGCTGGGGAGTGGTCGCACCAAGTGCTCGCGCAAGGCCCGGGAATTTAAGTGCACACCATCGGCAGCCAACGCGTGTGCCAGCGCCGGTTCCGCGTTTAGCAAGATGCGGCCACCGTAACGATGCACCAAGGCAATGCTCGATTCTGCCAAGGAAATATAGTCTGCGCGGGCCAATGCTGGCGCCCGCAGTTGGACTAAACGAATGCCTGCCTGCACGCAGCGCTCAAGCGCGGCTAACCAAACCGCAACCGAGGCCTCCGGCGCGGGAGTAACGAGGCACCAACGTGGCAACCGCGCTGCGGTCACGATGGGCGCGTTAGCTGCCGGAAACGCATAGTCCAACAGGAACTCCGGCGCCACCCACTGCAACGGTTGGCCTTCTCGTCCCCATGGCGTGCCCTGCCAACGAGTCACCTCAAACACATCCAGCAGCACCCGCTGGTGCGGGTAATCGTGTGTGAGTTGCAGAAGTGGTGCGGCGTGCTCAAGCCTTATCCCCAACTCCTCCTCCAGCTCGCGTTGCAGCCCACGGCGTCGTGGTTCGCCGGGCTCGAGCTTACCCCCAGGAAATTCCCACAAGCCACCTTGGTCGACTTGGGGGGAGCGGCGGGTGATGAGAATTCGGCCATCGGTGCCGCGAATGACCGCAGCTACCACATGCAAAGAAGGAAGTTTGTCCGCTGGACTCATCTCAAAGTCGCGCCAGCGCGCCGCACTAGCTGCGATATTCAGCGTTGATGCGTACGTACTCAAAAGAGAAATCACAGGTCAGCACCGCGGCTTGGGTTTCGCTGGTGCCTATTTGGACGGCGATCTCGTATTCCGCCCCCTGCATGACGCGCGCGACATCGGCTTCCACATAGCCGGGCACGGGTTCGCCCCGCGCCACAATGGGCACATCGCCGATCGCAATGGCGATGTCTTCCAGCCGCATACCCTGCGCGCCGGAGCGCCCAACAGCCGCAAGAATTCGACCCCAATTGGGGTCACTCGCAAACAGCGCCGTCTTGACCAATGGCGACTCGGCCACCGCATAGGCCGCCCGCAGGCAATCGGCAGTGGTTTGTCCGCCGCGCACCGCGACGGTCACCAGTTTGGTAGCACCTTCGCCATCGCGAACGATGGCGCGCGCCAAATCGGCAAAGACCTGTTCTAGCGCCGTCGTGAACGCGCGCCAATCTGCCGTGTGCGGCAGCAACGGGTGGGCACACGCCTGCCCGGTCGCGATAAGCACGCAGCTATCGTTGGTGGAGGTATCCCCATCGATGGTGATTCGATTAAAAGTACGCTCCGCGAGCTCTGCAACCAGCGTGTTTAAGTCCGGCGCGTTGATCCGAGCGTCGGTCGCGATGAACGCCAGCATGGTGGCCATGTTGGGTTTGATCATGCCCGCACCTTTGGTGATCCCCGTGATGCGGTAGCGCTGGCCACCAACGTTCACTTCTTGGGAAACGCATTTCGGCACGGTATCGGTGGTCATGATCCCGACCGCAGCCGCGGCCCAGGCGTCTTCTTGCAGAGTTGCTAGCGCGGCGGCGAGGGCGGCCGTGATTTTCTCGGCCGGCAACCGTTGACCAATGACACCAGTCGAAAACGGGAGCACCTGCTCGGTAGAACACCCCAAACCTTCGCCGGCCGCATGGCACACACTGCGCGCATCGGCCATGCCCTGGGCACCCGTGCCTGCGTTCGCATTACCGGAATTGATCACCAGCAAACGCGGGGTATGGGTTGTCAGATGCTGACGAGCAAGCGTGACAGGCGCG
>CAIPNE010000815.1 GCA_903866355.1 uncultured Gammaproteobacteria bacterium | reverse complement strand
TGCCCTTCATCATTTCCTCGGCGACCCGGTCCGAGCAGCGCGACCAGGCGTCGACGACCTTGTTGTACTTCTCACCCGAGGTGATCAGGCCGTCCTGGTACTGCTGCTCGTACTCCTTCACTTCCTTGTTGGTCTGGGCGACCAGCTTGACCTTGGCCACCGGGATGACGAGGTCGTCCTTGCCGAACGAGATGCCGGCGCGGCAGGCATGATAGAAGCCGAGACCCATCAGGCGGTCGGCGAAGATCACCGTCTCCTTCTGGCCGCAGTGGCGGTAGACGGAGTCGATGACGTTCTGCAGGTCCTTCTTGGTCAGCAGGCGGTTGATCAGCGAGAACGGCAGGTTCTCGTGCTTGGGCAGGATCTGCGCCAGCAGGACGCGGCCCGGCGTGGTCTCGACGACGCGCTTGGCGAACACGCCCTTGTCGTCGTAGGCCTCCAGGCGCATCTTGATGCGCGCATGCATCGAGAGCGTACGGCTGTGCAGGGCATGCTCCAGCTCGCCGATCTCGGAGAACAGCGACCCCTCGCCCGGCTCGCCCTCGCGCTCCAGCGTGATGTAGTAGATGCCGAGTACGATGTCCTGCGACGGCACGATGATCGGCTTGCCCGATGCTGGCGACAGGATGTTGTTGGTCGACATCATCAGCACGCGCGCCTCGAGCTGGGCTTCCAGGGACAGCGGCACGTGCACCGCCATCTGGTCACCGTCGAAGTCGGCGTTGAAGGCCGTGCAGACCAGCGGATGCAGCTGGATCGCCTTGCCCTCGATGAGCACCGGCTCGAACGCCTGGATGCCCAGGCGATGCAGCGTCGGTGCGCGGTTCAGCAGCACGGGATGCTCGCGGATGACCTCCTCGAGGATGTCCCACACTTCCGGGCCTTCACGCTCGACGAGCTTTTTAGCCGCCTTGATGGTGGTGGCCATGCCACGCCGTTCGAGTTTGCTAAAGATAAAGGGCTTGAAGAGCTCCAGCGCCATTTTCTTCGGCAGGCCACACTGGTGTAGCTTAAGCGTTGGACCGACCACAATGACGGACCGACCTGAGTAATCGACGCGCTTGCCGAGCAAGTTCTGACGGAACCGTCCTTGCTTGCCTTTGATCATATCGGCCAACGACTTCAGCGGCAGCTTATTGGTGCCCGTAATGGCCCGACCACGGCGACCATTGTCGAGCAACGCATCCACGGCTTCCTGCAACATCCGCTTCTCATTCCGAACAATGATGTCCGGCGCGTTGAGATCTAGCAGGCGTTTGAGCCGGTTGTTGCGGTTAATGACCCGTCGGTACAACTCGTTGAGGTCGGAAGTCGCGAAGCGGCCACCATCCAACGGTACCAGCGGCCGCAATTCGGGCGGCAGCACCGGCAGTACTTTCATGACCATCCATTCTGGCCGATTGCCAGAATGGTCGAAGCCTTCCATGAGCTTCAGGCGTTTCGTGAATTTTTTTAGCTTGGTCTCGGACGTCGTGCCAGGCAGGGCTTCACGGATTTTCCGAATCTCGACCTTTAGATCGACGCTTTTCAGTAGCTCGTAGATAGCCTCGGCACCCATACGGGCATCGAACTCATCGCCGTGCTGTTCAATCGCGTCGAGGTAGGCGTCTTCAGCAAGCAACTTGCCGCGTTCGAGTTCGGTCAGACCCGGGTCAATTACGACGTACGCTTCGAAATAAAGAATTCGTTCGATTTCACGCAAGGTCATGTCCAACAGCAGCCCCATGCGCGACGGCAAGGACTTGAGGAACCAGATATGCGCGACCGGACTGGCGAGGTCGATATGCCCCATGCGTTCCCGGCGAACTTTAGCCAGCGTTACTTCAACGCCACATTTCTCGCACACCACACCTCGGTGCTTGAGCCGCTTATATTTTCCGCACAGACATTCGTAGTCTTTGATCGGCCCGAAAATTTTCGCGCAAAACAGACCATCACGCTCAGGCTTGAACGTGCGGTAGTTGATGGTCTCAGGCTTTTTGACTTCGCCAAATGACCAGGACCGGATTTTTTCCGGCGACGCCAGACCGATGTTGATCGCATCGAAATCTTCAACGTGGGCATGGCTCTTAAATAAGTCGAGTAAGTCTTTCACGTTGATTACCCTTTGGTCGGTACGTTAGCTGATGGCTGCTCGGTGCTCATTCGCGGTCTAGTTCGATGTCGATCGCAAGCGACCGCATCTCTTTGAGCAGAACGTTGAAGGACTCGGGCATCCCGGGTTCCATGCTGTGGTCCCCGTCGACGATATTTTTGTACATCTTGGTGCGACCGTTGACGTCATCGGATTTGACCGTGAGCATTTCTTGCAAGGTGTAGGCGGCGCCATAGGCCTCTAGCGCCCACACTTCCATCTCGCCGAAACGCTGTCCGCCAAATTGCGCCTTGCCGCCTAACGGCTGCTGTGTCACCAGGCTGTAGGGTCCGGTGGAACGCGCGTGCATCTTGTCGTCAACCAAATGGTTGAGCTTGAGGATGTACATATAGCCGACCGTGGTTTCCCGATCGAAGGGGTCACCGGTTCGTCCGTCGAACAAGCGGGTTTGACCACTACGGGGTAGACCGGCCAGCTCCAGCATGTGCTTGATCTCTGGCTCGTGGGCGCCATCGAAGACCGGCGTTGCCATCGGCACACCGGCACGCAGGTTGTGAGCCAGTTCACGAATTTCCACATCAGTGAGTTCGTCGAGGGTTTCTTGGCGACCGCTGGAATTATAGATTTTGCCGAGGAATTCCCGCAGATCGGGCGTGCTTGCCATGGCCGTCAACATGCCGGCAATTTTTATCCCAAGACCGCGCGCCGCCCAACCCAAGTGGGTTTCCAACACCTGACCCACGTTCATACGCGATGGCACGCCGAGGGGGTTCAGCACGACGTCAACGGGTGTGCCGTCGGCCATATAGGGCATGTCCTCAACCGGCACAATCATCGACACCACACCTTTGTTGCCGTGTCGGCCCGCCATTTTGTCGCCGGGCTGCAAACGGCGTTTCACCGCTAGATAGACCTTCGCCATTTTGAGAACGCCGGGCGCCAAATCGTCGCCCGAGGTCAGTTTGCGGCGCTTTTCTTCGAACTGCTCTTCAAACTCCTCATTGTGACGCTCGATCTGACGAGCCAGCTGCTCGATCTGCTCGTTCACCGTGTCTACGGAGGTGCGCAGTTCAAACCACTGGTCGCGCTTGAGCGTCGCCAGTTGCTCTTTGGTTAGGCTGTCTGTGGCGCCGCCAAAACCGCGCGGGCCCTTTTCTACTTTTTTGCCCAGCAGCAGGCGCTCAACGCGTTGGTAAATGTCGTCTTGCAAAATACGGAGTTGGTCGTCTAGATCTTTTTTAACCTGCGTCAGTTCGGCACGCTCAATTTCCAGCGCTCGGGCATCTTTTTCCACGCCATCGCGGGTAAAGACCTGCACGTCAATGACCGTTCCGCTCATCCCCGAAGGCACGCGCAGCGAGGTATCTTTTACGTCCGACGCTTTCTCACCAAAAATGGCGCGCAGGAGTTTTTCTTCCGGCGTGAGCTGGGTTTCGCCTTTAGGCGTCACCTTGCCAACCAGAATGTCGCCAGGATTAACTTCGGCTCCAATGTAGACAATGCCGGACTGGTCCAGTTTGCCCAGCGCGCTTTCGCTAACGTTGGGAATGTCGGCCGAGATTTCCTCCGGCCCAAGCTTGGTGTCGCGGGCGACGCAGGTTAGTTCTTCGATGTGAATGCTGGTGTAGCGATCTTCCTGGACGACGCGCTCGGAGATCAGGATGGAATCTTCGAAGTTGTAGCCATTCCACGGCATGAACGCCACGAGCATGTTTTGGCCCAGCGCCAACTCCCCCAAATCAGTCGCGGGGCCGTCGGCTAACACATCGCCGCGTGCGACGCGGTCGTTTTGTCGCACCAAAGATTTTTGATTGATGCAGGTGTTCTGGTTAGAGCGGGTGTACTTGGTGAGGTTGTAGATGTCCACACCACTCTCACCGGGCTTCGTTTCTTCGTCGTTCACACGCACAACGATACGGGCCGCATCGACCAAATCCACCGTGCCGCCGCGTCGTGCCGAAACGGTCACGCCGGAATCCTGTGCCACCACGCGCTCGATGCCCGTACCGACCAAAGGTTTTTCCGTACGCAGCGTCGGTACCGCCTGCCGCTGCATATTCGAGCCCATCAATGCGCGGTTCGCGTCGTCGTGCTCGAGGAACGGAATGAGTGCCGCAGCCACGGAGACAATCTGCATCGGCGAGACGTCCATGTACTGCACGCGGTCCGGCGACAGCAACGCGAATTCATTTTCATGCCGACACGACACCAGAATGTCCACCAGCCGATTCTCATCGTCGAGCGTGGCGTTAGCCTGCGCAATGACGTACTGGCTCTCTTCGATCGCCGAGAGATATTCAGTGTCGTCGGTGACGCGATTATCGATGACTTTGCGGTAAGGGGTTTCTAAGAACCCGTATTTATTGGTCCGCGAGAACACCGCCAGCGAGTTGATCAAGCCGATGTTCGGCCCTTCTGGCGTTTCAATTGGGCACACGCGCCCGTAATGGGTCGGATGCACGTCGCGGACTTCGAAACCTGCGCGTTCTCGCGTGAGCCCGCCCGGCCCGAGCGCGGAGACGCGCCGCTTGTGCGTCACTTCTGAGAGCGGGTTATTTTGGTCCATGAACTGCGAGAGCTGGCTGGAGCCAAAAAACTCTTTAATAACCGCAGACACCGGCTTCGCGTTGATTAATTCCTGCGGCATGATGCCTTCGGACTCGGCCAAGCTGAGACGTTCTTTCACCGCGCGTTCCACGCGAACCAAGCCCACGCGGAATTGGTTTTCGGCCATTTCGCCGACGCTGCGAACCCGGCGGTTGCCCAGATGGTCGATGTCGTCGACGGAGCCATTGCCGTTGCGGATATCCACGAGGGTTTTGACCACATCAACGATGTCGGATCCGTACTCCAACAGCACTTTTTTGATTTCCTCGAAGGGAATCTTCGAGCCATCCTTAATACCGTCCAGTCCTGGCAAGCGGCGCAATTCGCCGGTCACGCTGGAAATAGAGATGTTGGCGGTGTCGTCAGGGTTCTTGAGTTCTTTTTTCAGTAACGAAACGAAGTAGGTCCCATCCAGCAGGATCTCGGGGACTTCGGTGCCTGGTCGACCCACGCGCCGGTTGAACTTCATTCTGCCGACCGCGGAGAGGTCGTAGCGTTCCTGGGTAAAGAACAGGTTCTTGAACAGATTCTCAGCGGCGTCCTTCGTGGGCGGTTCGCCAGGTCGCATCATGCGGTAAATTTCGACCTGCGCTTCGAGCTGAGTGCGGGTGGAATCGGCGCGCAGGGTTTCGGAAATGTACGCGCCGTGGTCTAAATCGTTAGCGAAAATAGTTTCGATGACGCCCAGTTCGGCAGCCACCATCTTATTCAGGAGTTCTTCGGAAATCAGGGCATTGGCCTCAGCCAGTACCTCGCCGGTCGCCTTGTTCACCACTTCATGCGCCAACACGCGGCCCATGACAAAGGTGCGGGGCACAGCGATTTCGGTGAGACCTGATTTCTGGATGTCGCGGATGTGCCGAACGGTGATGCGGCGTTCCGCCTCAACAATGACGTTGCCTTCGGAATCGACCAGATCGAAATCTAGCGTGACACCGCGTAGGCGCTCAGGAACCAAACGCAAGGTGAGCGTTTTGTCGGTGAGCGTGATGCTATCGCGCTCGAAAAACATCTTCAGGATTTGTTCGGTGTTGTAGCCAAGCGCACGCAGCAGCACGGTGGCCGGAATTTTGCGGCGGCGATCGATGCGGACAAAGACCAAGTCTTTCGGATCAAATTCGAAATCGAGCCACGAGCCACGGTAAGGAATCACGCGCGCGGAGTAGAGCAGCTTGCCTGAGGAGTGGGTTTTTCCGCGGTCGTGGTCGAAAAACACACCCGGCGAGCGGTGCAACTGCGACACGATAACGCGCTCCGTGCCGTTGATCACAAACGTGCCGTTTTCGGTCATGAGCGGCAATTCGCCCATGTAGACTTCTTGTTCCTTGATCTCTTTTGGCATGCGATCAGGGCCCGAGGTTTCTCGGTCAAACAACGCCAAGCGCACTTTGACGCGCAGTGAGGCGGCGTACGTCAGCCCTCTGACCTGGCACTCTTTGACGTCGAAAATTGGCGCGCCTAGCCGGTAGCTGTCGTAATGAAGCACCGCGTTGCCCGAGTAGCTTTCAATCGGAAAAACGGACTGAAAGGCAGCATGCAGACCCGTGTCATCCCGGCGCTCGACGGGCACGAATTCCTGCAAAAAGTTACGGTAGCTCTGGATCTGGGTCTCCAGCAGGTAAGGCACGTCGAGAACGGCGCGGCGCTTGCCAAAATTCTTCCGTAAACGTTTTTTCTCGGTGTATGAGTAGGGCATGTTCGTCCTCTGTTTACTTGGCAACACTATCTTGGAAACGCACACTCAATACGGTGTCCGCTGCCCTTAGGACCACGCACGGCGGCACGCCAGTCCACCTACCCCGGTGCCTAATAGCAGCGGGGTAGACGGGACAGGCAGCCACCGGCCTCATCAAACCTACTTTAGGTCGACTTTCGCCCCAGCTTCTTCTAGCTGCTTCTTGATCGTCTCGGCTTCGGCTTTCGGCGCAGCTTCCTTCACGACGGAAGGCACACCCTCAACCAGATCCTTGGCTTCTTTGAGCCCCAGACCGGTAATGGCGCGAACTGCCTTGATGACGTTCACTTTGTTTTCGCCGTAGCTGCTCATCACCACATCAAAGTCTTCTTTGACTTCTACCGGTGCGGCAGCTTCGCCCGCAGCCATCATCATCGGGGCAGCCACAGCGGCTGCAGAAACGCCCCACTTTTCTTCTAGGGCCGAAACCAGTTCGGTCACATCAAGGATGGTGAGATTGCTTAAAGCTTCAATAAGCTCGTCTTTGGAAAGGGCCATGTTTAGTTACTCCACAAACAGATATTCAGAGATAAGGACGCTATGCAGCCTGTTGCTGGTCGCGGTAAGCGGCAAGTACGCGCACGAAAGACGCCGATGGTTCGGCCAGAGTACGCACGAGCTGGGTAGCTGGCGCCTCGAACACTCCCAAGAGCATGGCACGGGCTTCATCGAGAGTCGGCAATGTTGCCAGCGCTTGGAGGTCTTCCGGCCCCCTCAGCTGACCACCGAATGCCAAGGCAATCGGCTTTAACTTTTGGTTCTCTTTCAGAAAGTCGCGTACCAAACGCGCACAAGCTCCCGGGTCGTCGGCTGAAAATACCAGCACCAGAGGGCCGGTTAGTTTTTCAATCAGGCACTCGAAAGCCGTACCCACAACGGCGCGTCGCGCCAAAGTGTTTTTGACCACTTTGACATAGACACCCGCGTGGCGAGCTTTGACCCGCAGGTTAGTCATCTGCGCAACACTAAGCCCAATATATTCGGCGGCAATTGCCGCTTGTGCATGGGTAGCGATGGCATTGACTTCGGCAACAATTGACTGCTTTTGCTCTAAAGTCAGACTCATAATCTTCTCCTGGCTCAATGCTCCGACTGTTCCGAGCATTACGCCACTTGGTGGCCGGCGGGGATCGCCGACGCCCTCGTTACGGCGTCCCGAGCAGGTAGCTACCTGTTGAGGAAACACCGTCTGCGCAGGCCGGCCTAGGGCCGATTAAACATTCGTGACGCCAGCGCCCGGGAACTCCCACAGGGACCTAGCAATGGCGCACCAATGAACCTACGGTCTTTGACGTCCGCCGGCCCATGCCGGCAGTCCAAAGTTCGCTACAAAATCAGTAAATCTTGGGAGAGGCTAAGGTCAAACCGACTCTACCGAAGCTCGGTCAACGCTGATGCCCGGCCCCATGGTGGAAGACAGCGTGATCTGCCGCACGTAAATGCCTTTGGCCGTGCTGGGCTTAGCCCGGCGAAGGTCGCTTAGAATGGCCTCGAAATTTGCCTTGAGCGCCGCAATCTCGAACGATGCCTTGCCGATGGAGCAGTGCACGATGCCCGCTTTATCGGTGCGATAGCGGACCTGTCCGGCTTTCGCATTGCGCACGGCGGTGGCGACATCAGTTGTCACCGTACCGACTTTCGGATTAGGCATGAGGCCGCGGGGCCCTAGAATTTGCCCAAGCTGACCGACCACCCGCATGGAGGCCGGGGTGGCGATAGCGACGTCGAAATTGATGGTGCCCTGCTTGATTTGGTCAGCAAGTTCGTCCAGACCTACTAGGTCTGCACCGGCGTTACGGGCGGCTTCGCCGTCCGCTCCGTCTGCAAATACCGCAACGCGTACTTGCTTGCCGGTACCGAAAGGCAGGACGGTCGAGCCACGCACGACTTGGTCAGATTTGCGCGGGTCCACGCCGAGATTGACCGCAACCTCGACGGTTTCGTCAAATTTAGCGGAGGACACGTCCTTCACGAGTTTCAACGCGGCTTCGAGCGCGTGAGCCTGATGAGGATTACCAATTTTTTCTAAAATAGCGCGACGACGCTTTGATACAGTTGCCATGGCTCAGCCCCCTTGTACGTCAATGCCCATGCTTCGAGCCGTCCCAGAGATTGTCCGCACTGCTGCGGCCAAATCTGCGGCGGTCAAATCGGGCGTTTTGGTCTTCGCGATTTCTTCTACCTGCGCCATCGTGACGCGACCTACCTTGTCCTTATTGGGCACGGCGCTACCGCGCGGCACGCCGGCGGCCTTGCGCAGCAGAACGGAGGCTGGCGGCGTCTTCGTGATAAAGGTAAAGCTGCGGTCCGAAAACACGGTGATGACGACCGGGATCGGCATGCCTTCTTCGAGCGTCTGGGTGCGCGCGTTGAATTGCTTGCAGAATTCCATAATGTTGACGCCACGTTGACCCAACGCTGGGCCAACCGGGGGACTGGGATTGGCCTTACCGGCTGCAACCTGCAGCTTGATATAGGCATCAATTTTCTTCGCCATCTTGTGTTCTCCTCGGGTTCAGACGCCTCGCGGCTCCCCGTATTGACTTGAATTGCCGCCAGCGCGCCGATGGGCGCGCCGGTCAGTCTTTCGAAACTTGTCCAAATTCCAATTCGACAGGAGTGGATCGGCCAAAAATAGAAACCGCTACGCGCAGGCGGCTTTTTTCGTAATTGACTTCTTCCACCACGCCATTGAAATCATTGAATGGACCATCGATAACGCGCACGAGTTCCCCAACTTCAAAGAGAACTTTGGGTTTCGGTTTCTCCACGCCTTCCTGAATGCGATTCAGAATGTTCTGTGCCTCGCGTTCGGAAATTGGCGTAGGACGGTCGCTGGTGCCGCCAATAAAGCCCATCACCTTGGGGCAGTCTTTGACTAAATGCCAAGATGCCTCGTCCATTTCCATCTGCACTAAAACGTAGCCGGGAAAGAACTTGCGGTCGCTTTTACGCTTCTGCCCGTCCTTCATCTCGACGACTTCTTCGGTCGGGACTAGAATTTGACCGAATTTCTCGTCCAGCCCGATTCGCTTGATGCGGTCCTCAAGCGAGCGCTTGACCTGATTTTCAAAGCCAGAATAGGCATGCACGACATACCAGTGAAGAGCCATGCGCGTTTAACCCCCGTGACCGATCAGCCAACGGGTAAAACCGCTGAGCAACATATCCAGAAGCCATAAAAGAATGGCCATGATGACGACAATCAGGATCACCACACCGGTGGTCTGAATGGTTTCTTGACGCGAAGGCCACACAACTTTTCGTACTTCGATCTGGGTTTCCCGAGCAAACCCCACCAGCGCGCGGCCACGAGCTGTTTGCGCCGCGATAAACGCGGCGGCCAGCACGGTTCCGACCACCGCCAAGATGCGGATCAGCCGCGGGCTTTCAGCGAAATAATAGAATGTCGCTATTCCGCAGACGATTAGGAATGCTGAGACACCCAGCTTAGCGGCATCCCAGGACGGTCGAGGAACTTGCACTTCTAAATTCATAATCACCGGATGCTTTTGGTACCTGCCGGCCTCCGCACAGTGCGAAGGATGGCAGGCCAGGAGGGTCTCGAACCCCCAACCTGCGGTTTTGGAGACCGCCGCTCTGCCAATTGAGCTACTGGCCTGT
>CAIPNE010000814.1 GCA_903866355.1 uncultured Gammaproteobacteria bacterium | reverse complement strand
TGGTGGCCACCATGCGGCGGGTTTTAACGCGCTGGGGGGCGGTGCGGATGAGTGCCGCAGTTCGCCCGTCAAGAGCCACTGGGTCGTCGCAAATCACTGGCCGGTTAAATCGGTCGCGTGATCCTTTTGGCCAAGGCGGTCACCCAATTGCGCGGCGCAAAGCGAACGCTCAGCGCCAAAAGCGTATTGACGACACCGGGAATGTGAACTCGCTTCCCACGCTTCATTGCCGAATAACCGGCAGCGGCAACCGACTCTGCACTCGGCAGTTTTTTGTTCTTCACCAAGGCCGATGCCTGCATGACGGCCTTGGCTTGAAATCCTGAGGCCGTAGGACCCGGGCATAAGGCCGTGACAGTCACCCCAGTGCCTTCGAGTTCACAGGCAAGACCTTCCGAAAAATACAGCACAAAGCTTTTGGTCGCGTAGTAAACCGCCATGAAAGGTCCGGGCTGAAACGCGGCGGTGGAGGCGATATTGAGCAACTTGCCCTGGGTGGCGATGAGATCGGGCAAAAATAATTTAGTCAGTACGACCACGCTGTACATATTGAGCTGCATCATCCCTAACGTGGCCGACAAGTCGATGTCTTTGAATTCACCAAAGGTGGCGTAGCCAGCGTTATTGACCAACGCATTCAGGACGATGCCCTTTTGTTTGATCTGCGCGTGCAGTTGCGCGGCGCCCGACGCACTCTCTAAGTCAGCGGCAATCACGGTCACCTTGATCCCATAACGCAGCTGAAGCTGGGCGCCTTGGGCCTGCATTTTTTCGACGCTGCGGGCGGCCAAGATCAAGTGGTAACCATCTTTGGCAAACTCTTCGCATAAAGCTTTGCCAATGCCACTAGAGGCGCCGGTGATCAGTGCGGTAGGTTTTTCTATTTGCATGATGTTATCCGGTGATGAGTCGAAACATATCGACTATAAGTTAAAAAAAAACGGGGATTACCCGCACGCGATTTCACTTTGCTCGACGAGTAATTTAAGGCGACCAATGGGTTCATTCCACAACAGGCTGTAGAAGTTTTCGCGAGACTCGCGGGTGAGGCTCACCATGCCAGCGTCTTTGAGTACCTTCAAATGATGAGAAATGGATGGACGGGCAAGGTGCATCAATTCGGTGATCTGGTTCACATTCAAACGCTCATGTTCGGCAAGAATCAGCACAATTTGTTGCCGTGCAGGATCGCCGAGCGCGTGAAAGAGGCTTTCGCAAGCGCGAAAGGTCTTTGCGACGTCCTCAAGGGTCCATGTTTTTGGTTTTGGCATTTAGAATCAGTTGATGCGTTGAATCTTGTCGACCAACCATACCTCAAAACCCACAGACAATGAAAGCGTCGCCCACGTAACGAGTGGTCTAGATTTTTGGACTGGGAATTAGGCCGGCTAGCGCTAAAAAAATTAGGCGGTCGCCGGGTCGCACCAGCCCCGATGAGGCCGGCGAGGGATTGGGCGCTATACCAGCCGTTCAAACGCCTCTAGCTTGGGCGCTGCCATTTCTTCGGCGAAGCGGGCGTAGCTCCACGGCCAACTGGCCGGGATCCCAGATTTGTCCAGATACCAGCTTTTGCAGCCGGTGGCCCAGATGCTTTTTTTGGCAGCCTCAATACGGGCGGTTTCAAACGCGCTGGCGGCGGCGCTGCTGGCTGAAATTTCGCGGTACGTGCCCTCGCGTAACGGCTCGAGCAGTTGCAGAACATAGTCGAGCTGTAGCTCGGCAATTCTAATGAGTGAAAAATTTCCCACCGGACCGTTAGGCCCGTTAAGCAGGAAAAAATTGGGGAAGCCTGGCACCGACAGCGACAAATAGGCGGTGGGGCGCTCGGCCCAGACGGTGTCTAAATCCAGCCCCGCGCGACCCAACACCCGCGTGGGCCGCACGAAGCGGTCGGCGTGGAAGCCGGTGGCCAACACCAGGACGTCGAGTTCGTGCAGCACGCCATCGGCGGTGCGTACGCCGCGGGCTTCGATCCGCTCGATGCCGCTGGTGACCAATGCGGCGTGCGGTTGCTGGAGCTTGGCGTAGAAGTCGGTGGAAAACACCAAGCGCTTGCAGGCCGCGCGATAGTTGGGACGTAGGCGCTCGCGGAGCAGGGGATCGGCCACGCTGTGCTCGAGATTTTGTTGGCAACGCCGCTCGATAGATTTCATGCCGGGCGAGTCGGCGTCGATCACCGCGTTAGAGACAAAGTCGACCATCATGGTATTGGCGGCGGCCCGTATGGCCTCTATTTTCTCGGGATCACGGGCAAACTCGGCGCGTTCGGCTGGGCTATAGAGCGGGTTTTCGATCGCCATCACCCACTGCGGCGTGCGCTGAAACAGCGTGTAGTGCGCCGCGCGCGGCACCAGCGCCGAGGTAATCTGGATGGCCGTGGACCCGGTGCCGATAACCCCCACACGCTGATTGTCCAACGGGACTTGATGGTTCCAACGGGCGCTGTGAAAGCTCACGCCCGCGAAGTCCGCCAAGCCCGGTAGTTCGGGAATATTAGGATGATGCAGCACGCCGCTCGCCCCAATGACCACATCGCCGACCTCGTGGGTGCCGTCTGCGAGGGTTAGCTGCCAGCGGCCCTCCGCAAACTCGCAGCGGGTGATTTCGGCGTTAAAGCGGATGTGCGGCATGACCTGGTACTGGGTGGCCATGCGCTCGAAATAGGCTTGAATTTCTGAGCCCGGTGCAAAAGTCTGCGACCAGTCCGGATTGGGCGCGAAACTGTAGGTGTATAGATGGGCTGGGACATCGCAGGCGATACCGGGATAGGTATTCTCGCGCCAGGTGCCCCCCACCCGCGCCGATTTCTCAAAGATGACGTAGTCGGAAAACCCCGCCTCGGCCAAACGGATCCCGGCCAAAATGCCGGCCATGCCAGCGCCAATAACGACAACGCGCAGCGCGCGTGGGGAGCGGGGTGACATCGCAGCATCATTCCTTGCGGGTGCACTCGCCTCAGGCGAGCGTGTGATAGACGTTTTGGACGTCGTCGTCTTGTTCGAGTTTATCGATGAGTTCCAAAACTTCTTTGGCCTGATCTTCGGGCAAGTCAGTGTGGGTGATACACAGATATTCATGTTCGGCGGAAATCGGCGTAATGCCGCGGTCTTCCAAGGCTTTTTGGAGCAGACCGAAATCTGGAAAAAGACAGCGTGCCACCCACTGCGGTTCGTCTTTGGGGCCGCGCCCTTCGCCCATTTCTTCCAAGCCAAAATCGATGAGGTAGAGTTCCAGATCGTCA